>JAZTXA010000106.1:0-2915 GCA_045636245.1 Eubacteriales bacterium
GATGGTCTTTTTCTTGCCTGTGCCTATATGTACGCGTCTGCCCGATATATCGAAAAGATGCTTTATAAGGGCTTTTTGGTACGAGGATGTATTTGCATCCTCCTTCGGTTCTTCCGTGTACGAATCGTTTATTTTTCTTACAAGCGACTCGGTTGCGCGCACGTTGAGGTTAAGCGCACACACCTTTTCCGCTGTGGGTACCAGGTCACTGCGGTATTTAAGTCCCATAAGCGCCTTGGCGTGTCCGAGCGATATTTTTTCGTCCTTGAGCAGTGTCTGAAGCTCCGGGGGCAAATCAAGCACACGCAGAATATTGGCAACTGATGAACGGGATTTGCCTATTCTCTGCGAAAGCTCCTCCTGTGTCATTTTGTATTCATCCATAAGCGCTTTATATGCCGCCGCTTCTTCGATAACATTCAAATCCTCGCGCTGTATATTTTCTATTATAGCCACTTCGGCGGAGGCTTTTTCATCAAGCTCCATAATTATCGCGGGGATTTCCGAAAGTCCTGCCATTTTTGCCGCCCTGTACCGTCTTTCGCCGGCGATTATTTTATAAAAGCCGTCACCTGTAGACCTTACGGCGATGGGTTGGATAACGCCGTGCGCGGCGATGGACTGTGACAGCTCCGCAAGCGAGGCATCGTCAAACGTTCTTCTGGGCTGTGACTTGTTGACCTCAATATCCGATATGCGTATGACTGAAACACCCGACGTGTTTTCCGTTGAATTGGCATCGAATATCGCCTCAAGCCCCCTGCCCATCGCAGGTTTTTTTGCCATATATCTTATTTCTCCTTATTTTAATTATACATTAATAAATCCATTATACCATTCATATATTATTTGCGTTGGTGGATGTTGTTAACAAATGATGAATTAATCACCCAAGACCGGTGCGGGCGCCATGCCCGCCCCCCACAGTTGACGAAGTCAACTGCCTGCAGGCAAACGGCGCAGATTTCCTACGGAAATCTATTTGTAAACCTTTTAAGTAAGGGCGACTCACGAATCGCCCGTTTTAACCCCGATTTCTGTTTTTTTATCAAACCTCTGCACAAATTATTAATTTAACATTAATAATATTTTATTGAATGGATTGCGCACTTTGTGATAAAATACAATAATGGAGAGTTTTGGGTGTATAGCAGTTAATTTTGCGCACAGGGCTTTGACCGTGCGCGTGAAATTAAGTGTTATGCACAAACAACTTCTTCAAATATTATCTAAAAGGAGCATAAAATGTTCGAAAATTTCAAGGTTTTTAATTATGAGCTTGCAGGCCGTCCTCTCGTTATCGAAACGGGCAAAATGGCAGGTCTTGCAAACGGTTCTTGTTTGGTAAGATACGGTGACACATCCATTCTTGCCTGCGCAACAGCATCGGCGAAGCCCCGTGACGGTATTGATTTTCTTCCCCTTTCCGTTGATTTCGAGGAAAGACTGTATTCTGTCGGCAGAATCCCCGGCGGGTACTTCAGACGTGAAGGCAAGCCTACAGAAAAGGCAATTCTTACATCACGTGTTATCGACAGACCGATCCGTCCCCTTTTCCCGAAGGATCTTCGTAACGACGTAAACCTTTCTTTGACGGTTTTGAGCGTTGACCACGACTGTTCACCCGAAATCGCCGCTATGATCGGCGCATCTATCGCACTTTCCATTTCCGATATTCCGTGGAACGGTCCTATCGGCGGTGTGTTTGTAGGTATGATCGGCAATCAGTTCATCATCAACCCCACAGCTGAGCAAAGAGAGCAGAGCTCACTTGAGCTTACCGTTGCGGGAAGCTCCAAGAAGGTTGTTATGATCGAAGCGGGTGCTAAGGAAATATCCGATGAAGATATGTTCGCCGCTATCCTTCTTGCACACGAAGAAATCAAGGGTATCTGCGCATTTATCGATTCCATTGTCGCAGAGGTAGGCAAGCCCAAGTTTGAATACGAACAGCACGATGTTGACCACGACCTTTACGATGCTATCGAAGCATTCTGCATCGATGACGTTAAGAAGGCACTTGACACAGACGACAAAAAGGTACGTGATGCGGCTTTGAACGTAATCACAAACGCTGTTTACGAAAAGTTTGATGAGCAGTATCCCGATTCCCACGCAATGATGGACGAATGTCTGTACAAGCTTCAGAAGTTCGTTGTCCGCCGTTGGCTCCTCGACGAGGGCAAGCGTGTTGACGGACGCCGTCTTGACGAAATACGTCCCCTTGCGGCAGAAGTTAAGCTTCTCCCCCGTGTACACGGAAGCGGTATGTTCACAAGAGGACAGACACAGGTTCTCACAATCGCAACACTCGGTTCTATCAGCGACATGCAGATACTTGACGGTATCGACGAAGAAGAATCCAAGAGATACATGCACCACTACAACATGCCCGGCTACTCTGTAGGCGACGCAAAGGCATCAAGAAGCCCCGGCAGACGTGAGATCGGCCACGGTGCGCTTGCTGAACGCTCACTCGTTCCCGTTCTTCCCTCCGTTGAAGAATTCCCCTATGCAATAAGACTTGTTTCCGAGGTTATTTCCTCCAACGGTTCAACATCGCAGGCTTCTGTTTGCGGTTCAACACTTGCACTTATGGACGCAGGTGTTCCGATCAAGGCTCCCGTTGCGGGTATCTCCTGCGGTCTTATCACAGAAGGCGACAGATGGATGACAATGATCGACATTCAGGGCCTTGAGGACTTCTTCGGCGATATGGACTTCAAGGTTGCAGGTACTCATAAGGGTATCACATCCATTCAGATGGACCTTAAGATCGACGGTCTTACACCCGAAATCATCAGAGAAGCTCTTGCTACAACTCACAAGGGCAGAGATTATATCATTGATGATATCATTCTCAAGGCTATAGACAAGCCCCGTGACGAGGTTTCCGAATATGCGCCCAAGATGAT
>JAZTXA010000107.1:0-3452 GCA_045636245.1 Eubacteriales bacterium
CCGCTTGGCCTCCGACTTCCTATCCTTACTTTAAATGAGCACGACCACAA
The DNA here is from genome assembly GCA_045636245.1 of Eubacteriales bacterium. Classification (GTDB taxonomy): domain Bacteria; phylum Bacillota; class Clostridia; order Oscillospirales; family CAG-272; genus RGIG7213. Next base: position 51 of record JAZTXA010000107.1, read on the forward strand.
AATGCTCAATGACAGTGCCATCAAAATTATCCGTGAGCTCAAAATTGAGGGTGGATGTAACGTACAGTTTGCTCTCAACCCCACATCAAGCGAATATTATCTTATAGAAGTTAACCCCAGAGTATCCCGTTCATCAGCCCTCGCAAGTAAAGCAACAGGTTATCCTATCGCAAAGGTAACGTCAAAGATCGCTCTCGGCTACACGCTTGACGAAATTCAGAATGACGTTACGGGAATCACCTGCGCTTGCTTTGAGCCGACAGTTGACTATGTCGTACTTAAAATGCCCAAGTGGCCCTTTGACAAGTTCCCTTATGCTTCCCGTAAGCTCGGAACACAGATGAAGGCAACGGGCGAGGTTATGGCTATCGGCGACAGCTTTGAGTCAGCTTTGATGAAAGCCGTAAGAGGTGCAGAGCTTTCGCTCGACACACTCCATATGCCTATGCTTGATGAGTGTGAGGATATAAAGAAAAAGCTCTCGGATATCGACGACGTAAGAATATTTGCCGTATATGAGGCGCTTCGCCGCGGTGTTTCCGTTGACGAAATAAACGAAATTACAAAAATCGACAAGTTCTTTATAAACAAGATAAAGAAGCTTGCCGAATATGAAAATAAAATTGCAAACACAGCCGTTGATGCTGAAATGTATAAAGAAGGTAAGCGTCTCGGATATACAGATAAGGCAATAGAAAGAATATCCGGCAGTAAATGCTCCGAAAAGCTCTTCCCCGTATACAAGACAGTTGACACGTGTGCAGGCGAATTTGATGCAAAAACTCCTTACTTCTACTCCGTTTACGGCAAGGCGTGCGAAGCGCGTCCGAAGGCTGAAACAGGAAGAGAAAAGATAATCGTTCTCGGTTCGGGTCCCATCCGTATCGGTCAGGGTATTGAATTTGACTATTCATCCGTTCACTGCGCAAAGACACTGCGTGAGCTTGGATATGAAGTCATAATCATAAACAACAACCCCGAAACGGTTTCCACAGACTTTGACGTTTCGGACAGACTCTATTTTGAACCCCTTTCACCCGAAGATGTTATGGGTGTAATTGAGGTTGAAAAGCCCATCGGTGTCGTTGTGGCATTCGGCGGTCAGACAGCTATCAAGCTTGTTAAATTCTTAAATGATTCGGGAATACGTATTCTCGGAACATCTGCCGAGGGTATTGACTTGGCAGAAGACCGTGAAAAGTTCGATGCACTTCTCAACTCCCTTGACATCAAGCGTCCGAAGGGTCTCGGTATCATGACAATGGAAGAAGCGCTTGATGCTGCGCACACGCTGAAATACCCTGTTTTGCTCCGTCCTTCTTACGTTATCGGCGGTCAGAATATGACTATTGCTTACACAGACGAGGATGTAAAGCAGTATATGGAGCTTATCCTGTCGCACGACATCGAAAACCCCGTGCTCGTAGACAAATATATGTCTGGTACGGAGCTTGAGGTTGACGTTATCTCAGACGGCGAGGACGTGCTCATTCCCGGTATTATGGAGCATATTGAGCGCGCGGGCGTTCACAGCGGTGACTCTATCGCAATTTACCCGCCGCAGAACATTTCCGATAAGCTCATTCACAGAATTATCGAATGTTCCACACTTCTTTCAAAATCACTCGGCACAAAGGGCCTTGTAAATATTCAGTATCTTACATATGAGGGTGAACTTTATGTAATCGAGGTTAACCCCCGTGCTTCCCGTACAATTCCCTACATCAGTAAGGTAACGGGAATTCCGATGGTCGATATTGCATCGCGTGTAATGCTCGGCGCAAAGCTTAAGGATCTCGGATATGAAAGCGGTCTTTACAAGATACCCCCGTACGTTGCCGTTAAGGTTCCCGTATTCTCGTTTGAAAAGCTGTCAGACGTAAACTCCTCCCTCGGCCCGGAAATGAAATCAACGGGCGAAGTCCTCGGTGTCGGTAAGAACCTTACCGAAGCGCTCTTCAAGGGTATGGTTTCCGCAGGCTTCAGAATGGACCTCGGCAAGGGTGACGGCGTATATATCACAGTCGGTGACAACGATAAATTTGAAATAGTCAAGCTTGCAAAGAAATTTGCCGATCTCGGTCTGAACATCTACGCAACAAAGGGTACTGCAAAGGCAATATCAGCCCTCGGCGGTATTGAGGTTGGTGTTATAGGTGATGATGAAAACCGTTCGATTTTGGAATGTGCAACAAGCTTGCTCGATGATGAGAAAATAAAGCTCATCGTTTACACCGGTGCAAAGACAAAGCAGGCACAGGAGGACTACATCACACTTCACCGTAAAGCCCTTCTTGCAGGTGTTGCGTGTATGACGTCGCTTGATACTGCAAACGCGCTTGCAGATATCGTTGCTTCCCGCTTCAATTTGCATAATACAGAGCTTGTTGACATCAACCATATGAGAACAGAGCGCAAAAAGCTTGCATTCACCAAAATGCAGGCGTGCGGTAATGACTATCTGTTCTTCGACAACTCAAATGGCGAGATAACCTGTCCCGAATCGCTTGCACTTTCCGTATGCGACAGAAACTACGGTGTCGGTGCTGACGGTATCGTGCTTATCGAAAAGTCACGTATTGCAGATGCAAAGATACGCATCTTCAATAAGGACGGAAGCGAAGGCAAAATGGCAGGTAACAGCGTACGCTGTATCGCAAAATATCTTTACGATAACGGCATCACCGACAAAGAGGAGCTTGATATCGAAACAGCAAGCGGCATCAAGCACCAGAAGCTGTATATTTACAGCGGTCTTGTTCGCTCGGTAAGCGGTGACATGGGCGAGGTGTCGCTGAAAGCGGCTGACGTTCCCACAACGCTTGAGGGTGATGAGATAATCAATAAATCCGTCAATGTCGGCGGTGAGGATTATAACATCACGTGCGTTTCCGTCGGAAATCCGCACTGCGTAATATTCTGCGACAGCGTTGACAAGGTGAACGTTGAAGCGGTCGGTTCGATGTTTGAAAACTGCGAATACTTCCCTGAACGTGTCAACACGGAATTTGTAAGAGTGGTCAACAAGAACACACTTAAAATGCGTGTCTGGGAAAGAGGAAACGGCGAAACACTTTCCTGCGGAACAGGCGCTTGTGCGGCGGCTGTTGCGGCTGTTGTAAACGGCTACTGTGAGGAAGGCGCTGATATCACAGTTAAGCTTCGCGGCGGCGACCTTATCGTAAATTATAAGGACGGCAAGGTAACGCTTACAGGTTCTGTTGAATCCATATTCGACGGCACGATAATGATGTAATAAAAAATAAATCGACAGAGGATAAAACCTCTGTCGATTTTGTTTTTTCTTATATATTTCCGCAGGAAATATGCGCCCTTTGTCTGCGGGGCGGGTCGCGGCGGACTGCTGTAACGCCTACGGGCCGGGGGGGGCGCAGAGAGGGC
>JAZTXA010000108.1:0-3264 GCA_045636245.1 Eubacteriales bacterium
ATGTGCTATTATTTAACATCCTGTGATTGATAACGTATTGATACCCTGCCCCGCCGTTGACATTAAGAAAAATATTCATAAATGATCCTGCACCTAAAGAATCAGTAAGCTTTTCTTTGGTTCGAACTGTAAATATAATATTATCATTATCGTGCATTACGGATATCTTTTCTATGGCATTTCTCTGTGTGAAGTTTGTATATATGACACCGCCCTGCCCCTCGGCGCATCTGTGCATATCACCGTCAGAAAATGAGTCATAGACCGCAAAAGGCTCTTCAAAACAGCTTTCAAAATCAACATCGGTCGTATTTGCGGGTGCATATGCAGGTGTGGGCTCTGTTCCTTTATATTTGCGCACGCAGCTTACAAGCTGCATAAAATAGTTGTCAAAATATCCGCCCTTCATCATTTCAACATCTCGGCTGTACTCATAATTTGCGCAGTCAACGAACATTACGGGACGTTCCGGTATTCCCTGCCATTTACCTGCAATCCATTCATTCCAGCCTGTAACAAGAACAATGGGCGGGGAGACTTCTATGGCACGATCAAACTGCTCTGCAAAGTTATACCCTTTTTTCCACGCATCGGGGTGCGGATCATTTTCTCCGTTATGAAACGCACGGCCGCGGTTTTCGGTTTCTCCGTACAAAACGGAATCTCCAAACCGCAGCTGCGGATGCTGTGCAACTGATACATTGATTATTTCGGGCTTACCGTCCAAGTTGCAGAACACACGCTGAGGACGTGTGAAATCCATCCAAGGCCAACCGCCGAGCTTATCGGGCTCATTCGGCCACTGTGACATTTTTATGTCGAAAAATTCCTGACATTCGGGTGAACATTCCTCACTCACCCCAACGATCGTAGGCTTTTCATTTTGGCAAAACCAAGTATCCTTGCAATAACCGTCGCGGTAGACAAGCTCATATATTCTCTGCACGGTCTGCCCTGATGCGGTGTTTGTGTAAAACATTACCTTGGGAATGTTCCAACCCTCGTTATGATATTCTTGCAGTACACGCATAACGAGCTTTGCATTTTCGGGATATACGACAGCATTTGTAGTATCGAAAAACAAAAAGTCAATATCTGCCTGTATAAAAAGCTTTATGTGCTTACGTACTACCCACTCGTCATTTGAATAATAGTAACCGTAAAACGGTTCACCCCAATGGTGATACACACCCTCGCCGCCCCAAAGCGGTGAGTCGGGCTTATATCCTATCTCCGGGTCTTCGGCAATAATTTTGGAAATATCGTAAGGTCTATGCCGTCCGTGCTCACCAAGCCATAGAAAATAAAAAAGCCCAACCTTGCAGTCTTGCCGTTTTAAAGGTGCACCGCTTTGTGTATCGGGTGTGAGTCTTCCCTCAGCATCAATTGCCATAAGCGGCCCGCCGATTTGTTTTTTATAATTTGACATAACAAAACTCATTTCTTAAAAATATCAACTATATCAATTATATCCGAGGGGAATTTATTTGTCAATAGAATACCGTATGTATATGCAAATGGGTTTCAGAGGGATTCCGAGGCATCGTCCCCTGCAAAGTCCTCGATTCAAGCGAGCAAAAACGGCTCAAAATGTGAACCATTCACAAAATGAGCCGTTTTTATATTTAATCTTCTTCTACCAAATGAGGACACTGTTCGTGTGCTTTATAGGCACGGATATATTCGCAAAGCCAGCGGTAGTAAAGGTCGCCGTGGCCGCCCTTCATAGGCTCAATATCGCGGCTGAATTCCTGATTGAAGTTATCGGTAAATACGTATTTGTCACCGATATGGAAAAGCTGTGCACACCATTCATTCCACCAAGTCAAGGTTATCATTTTGGGATGATACTCAAACGCGGTCTGCCATTGTGCGTTCCAAAACCGTCCTCCTTGTCTGCCGTGTGCGGTTGTTGTATCTGACATGTATGTTGACTGTGTTGCAACGGATACCCCAACGTGTTCGGGATTTCCCTCTTCATCATATGCCACCGTCAGGCGGTTGTCAGCCTCAAGATAGCTCCATTGTCCGTCTTTTACTTTCCCCTGCAAGCCGTACATACCACGGGTTGTGAATGTATCAGTTTCAGATGCACGATATCGCCAATGCAGAATAAACGGCTTGCCGTTCCAATATACAAAGCAATCCTTCCACTTAGGGGCACCGTAGAATTTTTCATAAAATGTATCGAATGTGTCAACAGAATTCGGCCACATTACAACGTAAGGAGTCTTTTTTCCCTCATTTCGCATTTCAACGATCGTATCGAGCAACGTGATTGTGGAATACTCAACATGGCTGTTCCAGAATCCTGTATGCTTCGCACAGTCCTCGCCCTCAACGAACGTGAAATCAAGCACCAGAAAATCAACACCTGCATTTTGAAGCATCGTAAGATTGCGTCTTGCGGCATCCTTGTCTGTACTGCGATAGTATCCCTGTGCAGGCTCTGCCCAGTAGTGAAAGCTGTGTATATCATTGTGCTGTTCTTCGGCATTTCCGAAGCCGTATTCATCACTCCAGCCGTATTTTTCCGTAAGCTCTGTGACATTGGGGGCGTGCGTTACAGGATCTGTACCGCTTCCGTGAACGGCATTAAACCACATTGTATAGCAAATACCGACAAGGTCACATCTATTAGTGATGTCAAGACCGTACTGTTTTTTATCCATATCAAAGCTCCTTATGCCCAGGACATCGTGCCGGGCTTAGGTGCGGAAATGATTGCCTGCTTTAAGAAATCAACCGCCTTTTCAAGTCCTTCATCAACTGTCATAAGGCTGTCCTCATGCTCTATTGACATTACGTGGTCATATCCGCAAAGACGGAGCATTGACACGATATCTCTCCAATAGGTCATATCATGGCCGTAACCTATAGCACGGAACACCCAAGAACGGTTGAGTTCATCTCCGTAGTGCTTTGTATCAAGCACACCTATTTTTGCTGTATTGCCCTTGTCTATTCTTGTATCCTTTGCATGGAAGTGGAAGATACAGCCCTTGAGCATCTTTATTGCTTCACAGATATCCATTCCCTGCCATATAAGGTGCGAGGGGTCAAAGTTTGCGCCGATGCAGTCACCTACCGCATTTCTCAGCTTAAGAAGCGTTTCCGTGTTATAAACGCAAAAGCCCGGGTGCATTTCAAATGCGATTTTTGTTACGCCATACTTCTTTGCAAGCTCTGCTTTTTTCTGCCAGTAAGGAATAAGAACGTCGTTCCACTGATAGTCGAGAACCTTCAAAAATTCATCCGGCCAGG
>JAZTXA010000109.1:0-17579 GCA_045636245.1 Eubacteriales bacterium
GAGACCTGCGAGTGACTGAAGCTCGCTGGGAATAATTATCTTTGTTGACTGACCGTCAGCAGCTTTCGCAAACGCTTCAAGCTTTTTAATTGTAATATAACCGTCTTCGGGAGAGGCTTCGTTTATCATTTTGATAGACTCCGCCATTGCCTTCTGAACAGCGAGAATAGCCTGCGCTTCACCCTCTGATTCTCTTATCTTCTGCTCTTTGACAGCTTCTGCTCTGAGTATCTGCGCTTCCTTATCAGCCTGTGCGGCAAGTATCTGGCTTTCCTTAAGACCTTCGGCAACAAGTATCTTGCTTGCTTTTTCACCTTCTGCCTTGAGGATCGCTTCACGTCTTTGACGTTCTGCCTTCATCTGCTTTTCCATAGCATCCTGAATTTCGGACGGAGGAATAATGTTTTTAAGTTCAACGCGGTTTACTTTAATTCCCCACGGGTCTGTCGCTTCGTCAAGTATGACTCTTATATGAGCATTTATCGTATCACGTGATGTGAGCGTATTATCAAGCTCCATGTCACCGATGATGTTACGGAGCGTTGTAGCCGTAAGATTTTCAATTGCTGCCATAGGATTTTCAACACCGTATGCATACAGCTTCGGGTCTGTTATCTGGAAGAATACGACCGTATCAATCTGCATAGTTACGTTATCCTTCGTAATAACGGGCTGAGGGGGAAAGTCTACGACCTGTTCCTTCAAAGACACCATTTTCTGTATCTTATCCAAAAAAGGAACCTTAACGTGAAGACCTGTGTCCCATGTCACGTAATATCTGCCAAGTCTTTCAATTACGTATGCTCTCGACTGGGGAACGATTTTGATATTCGAAATAACAATTACAATAATAAACAGTACAATCGCAATTAAAATATATACCGGTCCCATAATACCAAACCTCTTTTCTTTATTTTGTCTTTACAATAACTTTTACGCCTTCGATTTTTTCAACCGTAACAAGCGTACCTTCGGGAATAATATCATCAGATGATGAACGCGCGGTCCAAATAACACCTTTTATGTTTACCTGACCTTTTCCGAGAAGATTGTTTATCTCCTCGGCAACAACTGCCTGTTGTCCTATACATCTGTCTGCGTTTGTTTTTTCGGCGTCACCCTTCATGATTTTGCGTGCAAATTTTCTTGTAAAAGCAAGCGATACTGCAGAAACAACTACAAACGCCGCGATCTGCACCCACACAAGCTCAGGAAAAACACACCATATCAACAGCGACACGAGAGAACCAAGTGCAAGCCAGATAGTCGTCATCTGAGGTGTTACAACTTCAATGATAACAAACAGCGCCAAAAGCACCGACCATATTATCCATACAGACCCCATATGTATTTCCTCCTTATACTAACCATATACAATTTTATTATACGCCAAAATCATTTAGAAATCTATTCGTAAAATTAAATTTTTATTGTCAGGTGAAAATACTTCCGCAGGCGGTGATTTTATCCTTTTCGGGTAGGTCTGAATATGAAACTCCGCACATTGAAGATGACGAGTGAATTATTTTCCCATCACCGATATACATCATTATGTGCCCCGGAGAATATACAAGGTCACCGCGTTTGAGTGATTCATACGGTATCTCCCTAACGGGATACCCTTCCATCAGCTTTGCGTCGCGGTAGATGATAACACCGCACTGCATATAAGCCATTGAACAAAGCCCTGAACAGTCTATGCCTGCAGGTGTTTTTCCGCCCCAGCGGTATTGTGTACCGAGATATTCTTCCGCGGTTTTCACAAGCGAATCGCGCAAAGCTTCGTCATTTGTGTCGTATGTTGTCTTGTAATCGTCAAGATGCTCGATTCGTGTATATCCCTCAACCCCGTCACAAAGATAGACACGCACCCAATTATTTTCAACACTCTCGGTAACTGCCACACGGCTTCCCCTCGGAAGCGTTATCAGGCGAATACCTTGCATTTTAGGCTCGCTCAATATATCGCAAAAGGATTTTTTTACTACTTTGTATTTGTCCTTCATTTCGGAGAATTTTTTAACACGGCGAGAGCAGAACAAAAGGTCCTTTTTGCTGACATATCCCATATATCCGTAATGGGTTTTGACAAAAAAGAAGCCGTTTTCAGCCTCTTCAGCTTCAACCTCCATTCCGAAAAGCACCTCGTCTTCAAGAGAAATACCATGTTCCGGCTTTCTATACAGTGAAGCTATCGGTGTTTTTATAAATGCTTTTTTCATAATGTACCCCTTCAAAAATTGCCTCCCGAAATTCGGGAGGCAATAAACTTTAAGTCTTACGCTTTCTTTTTCTTAAGTACAACGAGTACAACTGCTGCTGCAACTACAACAACCGCTGCAACTATACCGATAATAGCGCCTACGGAAAGACCGCCTACTTTATCTGTGACTGTTGTGTCAGCATTTGTTGTATCTGCCTTTGTTTCTGTTGCCGCTGTATCAACAGCTTCTGTATCTGTATCTTCAGCAGGAGCTTCTGTTTCGTCTGCTGAGCCTTCCTCGCCGTCAAAGTCTATCTTTGTATATTCTTCATCCTCAAATACGGGGGGTTCGGAATAATACTTGATCCACTGAATGTCCATCGTTTCGCCGACAACATCCTCAGTTGTGACGAAGAAGGGGCAGAGATAGAATTCGGAAATGAACTGTGTCCAGTTATCGTACATAGACATTTCGAATACCATTGTGTGCCACTCGCCGTCGTTTGCAAGGCCGAAACCGAGGTCACAGTCATTCTCTCTGTCGAGAGTAGGAGCAATGGGGTTAGTGAAGTTTATTGCGAAGCGGTTGCTCTTCTGGCTTGCTGTACGGTACTTAATTGCAAGGTAAACACCCTGGGGATTAACACTTTCAGGGTCCATGTTAAGGCCCTGTGTAAGATCCTTTGAACCGATAATGGGGTTTTCACCTGTAACTGTAAGTCTTACAAACTTTTCGCCGTTTTCATCCATATCCTTAGCTTCAAGCGAGCCGTTTGTGATATTGAAGATTGCTGCAGCACCTGCCTTATCGAAACGGTCAGCTGCGTTGAAGCCTTCCTGTTCTTCTTCCTGGGGCTCTGTTTCAACGGGAATATCTACATCAACATCACCGTCGGATGCGCTCTTACCTGTCAAAGCAATCGCGGGAAGGTTTTCAACCTGCTTGGAAACTGCAATACCGTAGCCAAGCTCAACCTGCTTCTGTCTGTCGTCTGTTGCGATGTCGCCGTCGCCCATGTTAAGGCAGAAGCCGAGGCGGAAGAGGCTGTCATTCTGTGCTTTGCCGCCAAGAATGGAAGCAAGATCAAGCTTCATTTCATATGTAACAAGCTCTGCATCCTTGTCCCAGTTTGCCGAATAGTTTTCACCTGCTGTGAGAGTAATGTTCTTTTTGGTACCCCACTTTGTGTAGGAAATCATGTTGCCGCCGGAAGCGGGATCAAAGCCGATACCAACCTCTGCTCTGTCCTGTCCTGTTGCTTCGATATCTGTGATAGCAACCTGGAATGACCAAGCACGGAACATGTAAAGTTCATTTCCCGAAAATTCGCAGTTATATTCTGCCTTGGGTGCTTTTGCCTGAAGTGCAATATAAAAATCGTTGCCGTTCCAGCACATGTAGATCTTCATATCATTCTTGAGGTAGTTTTCAACATCCGCAAGAGTTTCTGTAAGCTGTGCGCCCTTTGTCCAGTTGAAATACTTGCTGTAGTCAGCAAATGTCATTTCGTAGTATTCACCCGAGTTGATCTTACCGTCCATCTTGGGTGCGGTCTTGCTGTACTTTACTTCAAGATCAAGTGCCTGACCTTCTGTATTATTCTGAATCTCAACAGCACCGAATGCTGTGAGTGCCATTGACAGTGCCATAACAACTGTCAGGATCAAAGAAAGTGCTTTCTTCATAAAATTTCTCCTTTTGAGTATTTTTGTGAATTATACATTACTTCATTAAAATTGTCAATACGATTTTGATAACAGTTAGTAAATTAATTTTACCAAACAAATGTTTCCTCGGCGCGCTTAGTCATTTCAACGACTGCGCCGCCTATGTCTTCAGCACCGAATATTGACGAGCCCGCAACGATAACATTAGCACCCGCCTCGGTAACAAGATTGACGTTATAGGTATAAAGTCCGCCGTCTACCTCGATATCGATATCACGTCCCGATTTCTTTATAAGCTCACGTGCAACCTTACAGCTTTCTATCGCCGAAGGAATAAATTTCTGTCCGCCAAAGCCGGGCTGTACAGACATAATGAGAACCATATCAACATACGGCAGATACTGTTCAAGCACAGCGGGATTCGTATCGGGCTTTATTGAAATGCACGGCTTTATGCCCAAAGAACGGATGTATTCAAGCACCTTTATCCTGTCGTGGCACGCTTCGTGATGAATCGTTATGATATCCGCGCCGGCTTTTGCAAAATCGTCTATATAGCGCATTGGATCAACTATCATAAGATGCACGTCAAACACTTGATTTGAGTGTTTGCGAAGCGTCTGCGGTACTATTTTACCGAATGATATATTAGGCACAAAAATACCGTCCATAACATCGATATGCAAATATTCCGCACCGGCTTTTTCGGTAGCCTTTACGTCATCAAGCAAATTATTAAAATTCGCAGATAAGATAGACGGTGACATTTTGATCTTTCTTTCCATATTCTATCTCCTTTCTCGGTTAGTAATCTGACAATAAAATATTATACACTTTTCATTTTTCTTTGTCAATAGATTTTGTGTAAACAAGCGAGTGTGTCAAAGAGTATTTGGCATTTTTTTCACATTTTCCCATTTAAATCGGAACGGAAGGATAAATTTACAAATTATCGCAATAAAAGCACAAAGTTTGTTAATTGCACACAATTTTGCGCTCGATATTTGTGCATATCCAATAATGAAAAACGCGTAAAACACCCTAAAAATTCATATTTCATACAAAAAACCCTTTTCATTCTATTTATTAACTAATTTCTTCTTATTGACAAAATCTTTTTTGGGGTGTAAAATTAGGTGCAATTAAACTTTAGTTTAACAATGTTACTCGCAAACCGTCAAAGGAAAGGAATCCTAACCATGAAAAAAAACAGCAAACTCTACAAAGCGGTCATAACAGGTGTTTCGGCACTGTCCATCTGTTCCGCGCTTTTCATTCCGAATATGTTCGGAATCTCGGCAGCAGTCTCCGTAACCGACTGTGATGTAAACCGTGACGGTATCATCAACGGAAAAGATATGATCCGTGTAATGAAGTACATCCATACAGACGATTATTATTTTCCCGACAAGGCTGATGTAAACGGCGACGGAACCATCAACTCAGCTGACGTTACAGCAATACTTTCTTTCTCGGGTCAGACATGCGAAATACTCCCTGACAGAGTTATCGAAGTAGACCCTCCGCAGCCCACATACGAACAGCTTGTAGAAAAAATCCTGCAGGAAGCTAAAAACGTAACAGAGTTTACGAACAACTACGGATTTAACTACGGTGATGCAACTATTAACCCCGCATACAACTGGCTTGATCTTGATTTCAACCAAGGTCTTGACAAGTCGTTTGAAACCGGCACACGCTCTGCATGCGACCGTTTGGTAAGCTGGGTGTTCCACCGCGCAGGCTATTCGGACCAGAGATTTTATTTCGGCGGATTTACCGATGCCGAGTATGCAAAATACAAATTTATAAAAATAACGAATGTAAATGATGTGCGTGCAGGTGATATCGTTCTTGTAAACAACACTCTGCATCAGTTCATCTGTGCAGGTCCCAACCTCAGATACGACCACGGTTCCGCTGAACGTATCCAGCGTATAGGTGCGTATTCATATGTTGATAACACGACAGAACCGTTCCATGAGGCTATACGCAACTTCTCATACGCATGGCGTCCCAATCCCGAAGGACTCCCCAAAACATCACTTGCAAGAGTATATAAGACAACTACTGCGAATATAGCAGCTCCCGCCCCAGACACAGACACTGTTTTCACAGCGCCTAACGGTTCGGGCAGCAGACAGTTTGACTTTGCTTACAACCCCTACAACGCAAACTATGAATTACACATGAATATTTCATCATCTCCTTCTACAAGCGATCGCAGCCCGTCAAGCTCTACATATGTCGGTGTACGTTTGCCCTCCCCTAATCATAATCCCACAAACAAGGGAGGAATTTGGGTGGCACTCCGTGATGACGGTTATGTATACTTCTATACAGGCACAGGCTGCTCCAAGGGTCAGAGAGGATCAGGAAATGACGGAATGGGCAATGCCTGGTATGAACCTCTTGCATCCACCCGTGTACCCGAACCGCTGACGAAAGAGCATAAGTTGATGGTTATCGATACAGGTGATGTCATCAAATACTATATGGTAACGCACAACCCCGGAGACAGGTATCTGATATGTACCATACGAGTTGACCCGGACTACGATACCGTTGTAATACGTGATAATTCCGGCAAGTTTATTTACTCCGGTCTTACACAAATAGGACATACCGGATATTTCGGTGTTTGGACACATCTTTCCAACTCCACTCAATCAAATATTTCTATCGAGTGCGCTAAAAAATAAAACTCAAGGGAATGGCTGCCGATCATATCGTCAGCCATTCTTGTTTTGATAAAATCCGTAAAATTTTCAAATTTTGCCTGTTATATTAATTAAATCATGTTGACAAAACAGGTTTAAAAGTGTATACTTATTCAAGTAGCTATTTCGTAAAATATATTCGTAAGGAATGAAATTATGAAAAAAATTGTATTGAGATCACTTTGCTTATTATGCGCAGCTTCACTTTTGTCTTGCACAGGCACACCGAATGAAACATCGGAGCAAACAGCAAGCGAAAGCGTAGCGGAAACAGCCCCCGAAACTTCAGCGGAAGAAGAAGTTACCGAGTGGAAAAGACCAACGTATGAAGAGCTCGTAGATATACTGATGCGCGAAGGAAAAGTTGTTGCCGATTACATACGTGACAATAATTTTATATACGGTCATGCAATCATCAATCCCGGTGTCAACTGGCGCACACTTGACCCTAAGGATGCAATAGATCCCAATGAAAAGGTCGTTGCGTGCGACAGACTTGTAAACTGGGTAATGTTCAGGGCAGGATTTACAGATCAAGATTTTTATTTCGGAATAGACCTTGTGGAATATTTTGATAAGCACGGCTTCCAGAGAATTGACTCTGTAAGACAGCTTAAAGCAGGCGATATTGTTTTTGTTAATCCCGATGCAAACGGCAATCCCGGACACGTTTTTCTGTGCGCAGGTGAAAACCTCCGATATGATGGAGGAAGCGATGCAAGAATCAACGGTTCAAAAGGTCCCCAGCCTTTTAACGAACCTGTAAACGGTTTTGTATACGCTTACAGACCGTCGCCGGATTACATGCCGCACCCTTCGATGCTTGATATCTATGAGCCTGCGGACGAAAATGCCGCGGTTATAAACCCGGATGCAAAAACCGTTTTCGAAAACGGAGAAAAAGAAGGAACGCTTGTTATTTCGCAGTCATATGAGCCGAAGAAGGAATACGGTCAATATGAATTCCATATGAATCTTACATCATATTCGGAGCTTAATGACGGCAGTCCATGGAAATCAGCATTTGTAGGCGCGAGACTTCCCCAAAAACGCAAGGACGCAACAGATCTCGGCGGTATATTCATTGCTTTGAGGGGCGAAAATGAAGCATGCCTGTATATCGGAGGAAAATCTAAATCATTAGGCGTGTGGGAAGCTCCGGTTGCATCTGTTAAATTACCCGAAAACTTCAAAACTCCGCATAAGTTAGTTGTTGTGGATACAGGTGATGTTATCAAATACTATATGTATCTTGAAAACGGCGAAGAATATCTCATTTGCACAATAAGAGTCAGCGCGGAATACGATCAAATAGTAGTCCGTAACAACGAGGGAACGATCATATACGCAGGCACAGCAGTTGTCAATGATGAGGGATATTTCGGCGTTTGGTCACACGGCACACGCACAATAACTTCAGATGTCAAAATTAAAGCATCTTAATAAATTTTTTATAAAGCGAGGAAACTTAAAGCATGAAAAACAGTAAACTTTTCAAGATCTTAGGCGTATGCCTGTCTGCACTGATGATAGTAGGTGCTGTGTCACTTCCCAACCTTTTCGGCACATCCGCTGCTGTTGCGCTTTCAGACTGTGACGTAAACCGCGACGGTATTATAAACGGAAAAGATACCGTACGCATCATGAAATACGTCAGACTCCCGTCTGTTTATCCGTACAACGAAAAAATGGATATCAACGGTGACGGCTCGATAACGAGATCAGATGTCATTGCTATCCGTACTTACTACGGCGAACATTGCGAAGTCCCCACTGATGAAAATGCTCCTACATACAATCAGCTTGTAGACAAGATCATTGAAGAAGCCGGAAAAATAGTTAAGTTTGCAGACGATAACAACTTCGTATATGGTGATGCACAGCTGAACCCTGCATACAACTGGTTGAACCTTAATATTAATGAATCGATTGACGGCCAAAGAATGTCTGCTTGCGACCGTTTGGTCAGCTGGGCATTCCAGCGCGCGGGCTTTACCGATCAGAGATTTTACCGTGGCGGTTTTGATGATGGAGATTATGAAAAATATAAGTTCGAAAAAATAACAAACGTAAACGATGTGCGCCGCGGAGATATAGTTCTCGTCCTCAACGGCTCTCATCAGTTCATCTGCGCAGGTACTAACCTCAGATATGACCATGGCTCAATCGAAAGAATACAGAGAACAGGTGGTTACTCTTACGTCAACGGCACCACAGAGCCGTTCCGCGAAGGCATTTCAAGCTTTGTATACGCTTGGCGTCCTAACCCCGCAGGTCTTCCCAAAGCCTCGCTGAAGGAAATATATAACACACCTTCGGCAAACATTGCGCGTCCCGCAGATTCAGCAGCAACAGTATACACAACGGCAAACAGCAACGGTAACATTGCCGCAAACTACAGATATAATCCCTACAACACACAGTATGAGTTCCATGTCACCGCTTCCGCAACAGCACAGTCCATGGATCCCGGAAACTTGCTGTATATCGGTGCACGTCTTCCCAGAGCAGGTCATTCTCCCACAGAATACGGCGGCTTGTGGCTTGGAGTACGTAACGAAGCATATGCATACCTTTACACAGGTATCGGTTGTTCCGAAGAAAACCACGGAGAAGGTATGATCTGGTACAAGCCCCTTGCAAAACTTCCCCTCCCCGAATCCTTCGCATCAAGCCATAAGATAGTGGTTGTAGACAACGGAAGTACGATAAAATACTTCATGTACACCTCATCGGGTCAGGAATATCTGATATGCAGTATAAATATCAATGTTGAATATGATGTCATATCAGTGCGTGACCATAACAACAAATTTGTTTATTCAGGCAGAGGTACATATGAAGATACGGGATATTTCTCCACATGGGAATATTACGTTGACATGAACCAAACCAATGTATCGATTAAAAAATTCTAATAATGCACAGCATTTTCAAAACGGCAGAATTCAGATTCTGCCGTTTTTTGTTTATAAATGTCGAATGAAATTAATTTTAATATTATTATTGACAAAATGCTGTGTATAGTATATAATTTTTTCGGATATATTCCCAAATACATAATAAAGGATTTTATGTTATGAAAAAGTTGTTATTACGAGCGCTTTGCTTATTATGCGCGCTGTCAATGTTCTCTTGCGGAGGAAATGAAGCAGATACAACAATTGAAGAACAAACATCTGCAGAAACAACAGCACCCGTAACAGAGGGAGAATCACCTGTTGTTGACGAATGGACTCCCCCCACATATGAAGAGCTTGTCGACATTCTTATGACAGAAGGTAAGGTCGTTGCAGACTTCGTGCGCGATAACAGATTCATATATGGCGATGCGCAGATCAATCCCGCAATCAACTGGCGCACTCTCAACGAAAAGGAAGCAATAAACCCAAATGAAAGGATCGTTGCCTGTGACAGAATGGTGTCATGGATACTGTTTCGTGCCGGATTTATCGATCAGGATTACCGCCACGGTATAGATCTGTACAAATATTTTGAAGAACACGATTTTGAAAAAGTTGAAACTACAAGAGAAATTCAGGCAGGCGACATAGTATTTGTGAACCCCGATAAAAACGGCAATCCCTTGCATGTATTTCTATGTGCAGGTCCCAACAAGAGATACGACGGCGGTTCAAACGAAAGAATAAACGGTTCAAGAGGTCCTCAGCCGTTTACAGAGCCTATAGGTAATTTTGTTTCCGCTTACAGACCTAACCCTGCAAAAATGCCAAATCCGTCCATGGTGGAAATATATGACATGCCCGCAGACAATGTTGCAACGGTAAATGAAAATGCAACTGTGATATATGAGCAAGAAAAGCAAGAAGGAACACTCGCCTTCGATTCCCCCTACACCCCCGGAAAAGAATATGGCCAGTATGAAATGCATCTGTCCCTTACATCAACAGCTGAAAAGGCAGGTTCAACATCGGCAAGCGAAGCATCGTATATCGGCGTAAGACTCCCTAACGAACGCAAAAACCCAAGAGATCCCGGCGGTATCTTCATTTCACTCAACGGTACAAATCAAGCCGGCTTGTACTTCGGACGTAAGGAGGATAGATATTCCTGGCACGAAACACCTTCTGTTATCACTCTTCCCGAAAACTTTACAACAGCGCACAAGATTGCCGTTGTCGATACAGGTGATGTAATTAAGTGTTATATGTACCTTGAAAACGGTGAGGAATATCTCATTTGCAGTATACATTTGAGCGATAAGTACGACCAAGCAGTAGCCCGCGATCATGACGGTAAGATCGTATATTCAGGTTCTGCTGTAGTAAACGAATCCGGTTACTTCGGTGTTTGGTCATATAAAGCAAATACAACCATAACAGATATTGCCATAAAAGCTTCTTAAGAATTTTGCAAATCACAAAACGGTCACAACACAAGCTGTGGCCGTTTATTTTTTGACTTTCTGCATTCAAATTATTCGTTCTACGTAAAAGAATATTTAAATATTGTTATTGATATACCGTTTCTTGTAATATATAATTATTTTAGGGAAATTCCCAAATATACAATAAAGGATAATATAAAATGAAAAAGATATTATTACGTGCACTTTGCTTGTTGTGCGCACTTTCAATGTTCTCATGTTCGGGAACAGAAACCGATACAACTTCATCACCCGACACAACAATCGCAGAAACTACCGCACCCGAAACAGAAGCGGAAGAGCCTGTGGTTGATGCTTGGACTCCGCCTACATATGAAGAGCTTGTTGACACTCTTATGGCAGAAGGAAAGATCGTTGCAGACTTTGTACGCGACCATGCATTTATATACGGCGATGCAGAGATAAATCCGGCAATAAACTGGCGCACGCTTAATGCTGTTTCGGCAATAAATCCGAAGGAAAGGATCGTTGCATGTGACAGACTCGTTTCCTGGATACTTTTCCGTGCAGGATTCATCGATCAGGATTACCGCCACGGTCTTAATCTTTACAGATATTTTGAAGAGCATGATTTTGAATTAATCGAAAATGTAAGACTTGTTCAAGCGGGAGATATCGTATTTGTCAATCCCGATAAAAACGGAAATCCCGCACACGTATTTCTGTGTGCAGGAAAAAACAAAAGATTTGACGGCGGCTCGAATGAAAGAATCAACGGTTCAAGAGGTCCGCAGCCATTTACCGAACCGATAAACAATTTTGTTCGTGCTTACAGACCGAATCCGGCGAAAATGCCCAATCCCTCAATGCTTGAAATATACGACGCACCTGCCGAAGATGTTGCTGTAATTGCGGAAAACTCAACAGTTCTCTTTGAACAGCCTTCAAAGGAAGGAACATTTGCCATCAACAAGCAATATGCACACGGCGGAGAATACAAGCAGTACGAATTTCACTTGACACTCACGTCAACAGGCAAAAACGGTTCAACAGCTGAAACAGATGCATCTTACATCGGTGTAAGACTTACCGACAAGCGTAAGACCGCAAGAGATCCCGGCGGTATATACCTTGCATTCAACGGAACAAAGAAAGCGTCATTGTTCTTTGGCAAGGGCGGAGACAGATATTCATGGAACTACAGGCCCTCATCCATTACCCTTCCTGAGGATTTTTCGACAGCACACAAGCTCGTCGTTGTTGATACAGAGGATGTTATCAAATTCTACATGTACAAGACGGACGGCAAAGAATATCTGCTTTGCAGTATACATTTAAGTGAGGAATACGACCAAGCTGTTGTGAGAGATCACAGCGGAGCGATAGTATATTCGGGCTCAGCTATAATAAACAATGACGGTTACTTCGGTGTATGGTCATATAACGCAAATACAACAATGACAGACATCTCCATAAAAGCTTCTTAAAATCATAAAAAGCGGTTGGTTCAAATTGAGCCAACCGCTTTATTGTATAACAAAAACCGGCTCGGATATAAAATCCGAGCCGACTAAATTTTGCCATTAACTTTTAATTAGTTAACACCCTGCCACTTCATTGCTTCAGCAACCTTAAGGAAGCCTGCGATGTTAGCGCCTGCAACGAGGTCGCCTTCCATACCGTAATCCTTAGCAGCTTTTGCGGAGTTTGTGAAAATGCTCTTCATAATGCCCTTGAGCTTTTCGTCAACCTCCTCAGCAGACCATGACAAACGCATAGAGTTCTGTGTCATTTCAAGACCCGAAACAGCAACACCGCCTGCATTAACAGCCTTGGAGGGAGCAACGACAACGCCGTTTTCCTTCAAGTATGCGATAGCTTCATTCTTTGTGGGCATGTTGGAAACTTCAACATAGTACTTAATGCCGTTTGCAACGATCTTTTCAGCTTCAACCATACCAACTTCGTTCTGTGTTGCGCAAGGCATAAGAACGTCAGCCTTAACGCCCCAGGGCTTTTCGCCTGCGAAGAAAGGAACACCGAACTTATCTGCATAGTCCTGAACCTTGTTACGGCAGGAGTCACGCATTTCAAGCATGTAATTGATCTTTTCTTCTGTGTTGATACCGTTTTCGTCATATACATAGCCGTCAGGACCGGAGATAGTAACTACCTTACCGCCAAGCTCTGTAATCTTCTTTACAGTACCCCAAGCAACGTTACCGAAGCCGGAAACTGCAAATGTTTTGCCTTCGATGGATTCACCAAGGCTCTTAAGCATTTCAACAACATAGTAAACAGCGCCGAAGCCTGTTGCCTCGGGACGGATAAGAGAACCGCCGGTGTTGATGTTCTTACCTGTGAGAACGCCTGTGAACTCGTCACGGATTCTCTTGTACTGACCGAACATATATCCGATCTCTCTTGCACCGACACCCATGTCGCCTGCGGGAACGTCTGTGTCAGCACCTATGTATTTCTGAAGTTCTGTCATAAAGCTCTGGCAGAAGCGCATAACTTCACCGTCGGATTTACCTGTAGGATCGAAGTCGGAGCCACCCTTACCGCCGCCCATAGGAAGTGTTGTGAGAGCATTTTTGAATGTCTGCTCAAATCCCAAGAACTTCATGATGGAGAGGTTTACGGAAGGAGCAAAACGGATACCGCCCTTGTAAGGACCGATAGCGGAGTTGAACTGTACGCGGTAGCCTTTGTTTACCTGAACTTTACCGTTGTCATCAACCCAAGCAACTCTGAAAGAGATTGCGCGCTCAGGCTCAACCATGCGGTCAACAACACCTGCAGCAACCAAATCGGGGCGCTGTTCGATAACGGGTTCAATAGATTCAAGAACTTCTTTTACTGTCTGATGAAATTCAATCTCACCGGGGTTTGTACGAACAACTTTTTCGTACACGCCTGCAAGATATTCTGTTTTAAATGACATAATATTCCTCCATATTAATGATTTCGGGCAAATTATAGCACACATTTTGCAAGATTTCAATACCAAATCCGTATTTTTTGTCTAAAAAAATAAAAAATATTTTATAAAATTGCACGTACAGGCATGAAGAACGGCAAAGTTTGTGATATTGTTTTAATTTGCACATATAGATATATTTGGTTTGAAAACGGATATTTTCAAAAAGAACACTCGCCCATGACAAGTGTTCTTTTTTCTGTACATACTTTAAAGAGTTTCTGAGGCTTTTCGCTCCACTTCCAGAAGCTTTTTGTAGTTTTCCATATATTTGTTAAATCCTGCTATTACACTGTCATCTGCCTTAACGGTCACACTTTCGGCACTTGTAAATACACGGTTGCTCAAATAATCCTCCAAGGTTTCTCCTTCTTCTCTGTGATAAGCATATGCGGCAAGAAGTGCCATGCCATAAGGTCCGCCCTCACCTGCTGTTTTCATACATGTAATAGGCGCGCCTGTGCACACAGCCGACATATACGTTTGACCGACAACAGGTGTTTTAAAAAGCCCCCCGTGTCCTGTCATAGAATCTATCTTTACATCCTCTTTTTCGAGTATATCCATACCGAGCTTTAATGTCGCCATTGTGGAATAAAGAATGGATCTAAAAAAGTTTGCAAGCGTGAATTTACTGTCAGGACGGCGCACAACCATAGGACGACCTTCGGAAATATGTGTGATGACCTCGCCCGCAAGGTAGTTACATACCAACACACCGCCGCAGTCAGCATCACCCTCCAAAGATTTTTCATAAAGCTTTGTGTATATATCTCCGTTTGATATATCAGCGCCCAGCAAGTCTGCCGCTTCCTTTAAAAGCGACACCCACGCATTTGAATCTGTTGTGCAATTGTTTCCGTGCACCATTGCAACATTTTTTCCACTCGGTGTTGTTATAATGTCTATCTCCTCATATACATTTTCCAAGGGCTTTTCCGTAACTACCATAGCAAAAATTGATGTACCCGCTGAAACATTCCCCGTTCTCGGCGCTATAGCATTTGTTGCCGTCATTCCGGTTCCCGCATCGCCCTCCGGCGGTGCAAACGGAATACCCACAGGCAAAAGTCCGTCTATCATTTCGGAGCCTTGTTTTGTAAGCGTACCTGCATTTTCGCCTGCAACAAGTATCTTCGGCAAAACATCCGTAAGCTTCCACGGAATCTTCTTCTCATATGCCAGCTTATTGAACTTTTCGACCATTTTTTCATCATAACAGAGCTTTTCGGTGTCTACAGGGAACATCCCCGACGCCTCACCTATGCCGATTGCGTTCACACCCGTCAGCATATAATGCACATACCCTGCAAGACTTGTTATATGAGCAACTCGTGAAACATGTTCCTCGCCGTTCAAAACAGCTTGATACAAGTGAGCAATAGACCATCTTTGCGGAATGTTGAAATTGAAGAGCTCTGTAAGCTCATATGCCGCATCTGATGTTATCGTGTTCTGCCACGTTCTGAAGGGTACTAACAAATTCCAATCCTCGTCAAAAACGAGATATCCGTGCATCATGCCCGAAAGTCCCATATATGCGACATCTTCCCTGTCCTGTATCTGCGACAGCGCAGTTTTGAGTCCGTCCCATACCTTTGATACATCATATGTCCAGATGCCGTTTTCGTATGAGCTTGCCCACGTATAATCTCCGCTTGACACGGGTTTATGTTCGGAATCTATCATGACTGCTTTTATTCTTGTTGAGCCGAATTCGACTCCGAGAAATTTTTTATTATTATTTTTCATATATTTCACCACCTTGATTTTATTTTACCATACAATTTGAAAAATGTCAAACAGAACATTTTAACATGTGAAAGCGAATAATAAGCCCTGACAGATTTTATGGCTGTCAGGGCTGTTATTATTCATCATCTTCCTCGTCTTCGTCATTTTCCTCATTTTCATTATCAGGCTTAAACGCATTGTCGGGATTTGATATTTTATCATTTAAAAATTCTCGAACATTTTCCATCCAATTACCGTCCTTCGATACCATATCCTTGAACGTTTCAAAATCGGAATCATCGCTTTCCTCCAGAAATGTCTGACGAAGCCTCATCTGCTCCACAAATGAAAGAACGACGTCAAGAAGTAAAGTTGCCAAGCCTATGTTAACAAATGACTTAACAAATATTCCCACTATCGAAAAAACGATACCCAAAACAAAAAGTACCCAAAATCTGAATACTATATTCATCACAAATCCAAAAATAAACAAACTTATCGGATATTTTCTGTTTTTCATCGTCGAACTCCTTTTTACATTTAATTGCCCATGTCACTATAACACAAAATCAGCAGGAAAACAATATCCCTGCTGATTTTTTTATATTTTAATTATTCACATTTACCTGCACGTACAGCCTCGAAATCTTCTTCGATTTCTTTAGACGGCGCTTTTGTCAGGAGCGACACAACAACGATGCAGAGTGAAGAGAAGATGAATGCGGGGAGAAGCTCATAAATTGCAAACACACCGCCTATCTTACTGAGTACGAGCTTCCAGAAGAATACCATCGCCGCACCGCTTATCATACCTGCAACAGCGCCGGGCTTATTGACACGCTTCCAGAAAAGGGAGAATATCATAATGGGTCCGAATGTTGCACCGAAGCCTGCCCAAGCAAAAGACACTATTTCAAATATAACGCTGTTTTCGTCAAGTGCTATAACAATACCGATAGCTGTGAGAACGAGAAGCGTAATTCTTGAAACCGTCATAACCTGCTTGTCGCTTGCGTTTTTCTTGAATACGCCCTGGAAAACATTCTTCGAAAAAGCAGATGCCGCAATAAGCAGATACGAGTCAGACGAACTGATAGTCGCCGCCAGAATTCCCGCCATTACAAAGCCTGCAAGAATAGGGGGCAAGAATGATTCGGACATAAGAATGAATATGCTTTCAGCCGATGATTTTGTCAAAAGCGCATCAGGGAAAAGCTGACGTCCGACAATACCTATAAATACTGCAACAGCAAGAGATATAACTACCCAAACCATAGCAATTCTGCGTGAACGCTTGAGCTCTTCTTCCTTGCGTATAGCCATAAAGCGCAAAAGCACCTGGGGCATACCAAAGTATCCGAGACCCCATGCCATCATTGAGAATACGCTCAGTAAGCCGTAGTTTGCAGCTTCGCCGAACACAGGTTTACCGCCTTCAACAAGCTGTGTTCCTGTTTCAACATCAACAGTGGGTGTTGCAAGACCGAAGAATTCAAAGAATCCGGGGATAGATTTTGCATTTTCAACGACAGCACCGATACCGCCTGCCTGTGCCACACCGATAATAACTATGACAGTAAGCGCCACTATCATAACGATAGCCTGCATAAAGTCAGATGCGCTTTCAGCCAAGAAGCCGCCGAGTATTGTGTAAATCAATACAAACACAGCACCTATAATAAGCATTACCTGATACGGCATACCGAATAAAGTTGAGAAAAGCTTACCGCATGTAACGAAACAGCTTGATGCATATACTGTGAAGAATATAAGTATAAATGCAGCGGAAAGAATCATTATGAGCTTATTCTTTTCTCTGAAACGGTTTGAGAAGAAATCGGGAAGTGTAATTGAGTTATTTGCCCTTACACTGTAGCGTCTTAAACGCTTTGATACGATAAGCCAGTTGAAATATGTACCTAC
>JAZTXA010000110.1:0-1598 GCA_045636245.1 Eubacteriales bacterium
TATGTCGGTATTCTATGATACAATGTACGGCGGCGAATTCAAGGGCGTCAAGGACGGCTTTATTTCCTTTATTTAATTGGATTTTATATAACAAGGCTCCCATACGGGGGCCTTTTTTGTTTTCGGGACGTCATAAATGCCGTCCCCTACAAACGTACAATCCAATGTAGGGGATGGCGCTCGTCGACATCCCTCCCTATCAAATGTGACTCCGTCACACCGTAATTTTTCACTTTTCACTATTCATTTATCCAGGCGGAACGTCGTGGACGCCGTTCCCTACAAAATCCCTTGCTTACCTATGGTTTATATATACATATTTTATATATGCATTTTTGACAAATTTTTCCGTCGGAAATAACAAAAATGAAAATTTATAGAGAAATTTCCCTTTATATATGTTATAATGTATGGGTGGCAATAGTGTTTGATGAAAACTGCCCGATTTATCCCCTGATTTTCGGGCAAAATACAGACAAAACGCCCTTTCCGCAATTTTCTGACGAAAAATTATAATTTATTTTCATCTTTTCTTGATTTTATACTGACTTTATGATATAATAAGTCAGATAATTATAAAATAGTTTATTAACGATAATTTTAGGAGGATATATGAAACATCTGCTTACTCTTGCTGACCTTTCTGTTGAAGAAATCAACGCTATTCTTGACGATGCACAGGGCTTTTGTGATGGCACTTTGAAGTGTGATCTCAGCGGTCGCATTGCTGTAAATTTGTTTTTGGAATCATCAACTCGTACTCAGTACAGCTTTAATGTTGCCCAGGAAAAGCTGAATGTGCGAGTTCTTTCTTTTAATGCGGCAACTTCTTCCATCAACAAGAATGAATCCTTCTACGATACAGTAAAGTTCTTTGATGCTGTCGGCTGTGACTTCCTCGTTATCAGAAGTCCTGAAGTTGAATACTACAAGCAGCTTGTCGGCCATGTAAACGGCGCTATTCTCAACGCTGGCGACGGCACAGGCAACCACCCTACTCAGTCTCTTCTCGACCTTCTCACAATCCGTCAGGAATTCGGCAAGTTTGAAGGCCTCAAGTGCTGCATCTGCGGTGACATCGCTCATTCCAGAGTAGCTCATACAAACTTCGAAGTCATGAAGCGTCTCGGCATGGAAGTTGTTACATCCGGCCCTGATATGTTCATGGAAGAAGGCATGAACTTCGAACCATTCGAAACAGCTCTTGCAACTTCCGATATCGTTATGATGCTCCGTGTTCAGCACGAACGTCACGACGGCACAGTAAAGTTCAACAAGGAAGAATATCACAAGCACTACGGTCTTACAGCTGAAAACGTAGCAAAGATGAAGGAAAATGCCATCATCATGCACCCAGCTCCATTCAACAGAGGCGTTGAAATCGCTGACGATGTTGTTGAATGCGAAAAGGCTCGTATCTTCAAGCAGATGTCCAACGGTGTATTCGTAAGAATGGCAGTTCTCAAGAGAGCTGTGGAGGACTAATATGTTAACTATCAAAAACGGCAAGGTCTTCATGGGCGGCAGCCTTGTGAATGCCGATATATATATCGAAGACGACAAGATCACTAAAATTGCTCCGGGTCTTGAGGAAAAAG
>JAZTXA010000111.1:0-3029 GCA_045636245.1 Eubacteriales bacterium
AGACGCTGAATACATTCAGATTGTATACGGTATAGCAAGCGGAACTGTAGCAGGTATGACCTGTACAGTAAAAGACGTTGCAATCCAGAAGATCAGTCTTGCAGAAAATACAAATGAAGATCTTCCCCACCGTCTTGTTTACAACTATTCAAGCAATGCAAACAATATATACGGTGAACTTCCCGTTCCTTCATATACTCCCGAAGGATATGTATTTGCAGGTTGGTATACAGGCAAAGACGGCACAGGCGAACATATAACAGAAAACACAACAGTTCATCATTCAAGCTATACTGTTTACCCCAAGTACGAGCCTATTATAGATTCACTCAGCATAAAAACACCGGCAACAAAAACATCTTATACTGTCGGCGAAAGAGTTAACCTCGCAGGTCTTGTTCTTAATGCAAATATAGGTAATGTAGTACAGACAATCGACTCAGGTTTCTACTGCACACCCGAATATCTTACACAGACAGGCACACAGACTGTTACTGTTCACTACGGCGGTAAGACTGTAACATACCCAGTAAATGTAAGCACATCATCTTCCAAAACTGTTGTTGTTAACAACTCAACAGTAAATGTAAACGTATCAAACAATGTTTATACTTTTGCAAGCACTGTTGCAAATTCAGATTTTACACGTTATAAACTCACATATTACTCAGATGCTTATGTCAGAGGTATAATTACTTACGGTGACAACTCAACAGAAGAATTCTTCCTTGAACCCTCTTCAAACTTTGACAGAGACGACGGCAACGGTGAATTCGCATCATATGTTGACGGATATCTTACTAAAGTTCTCTCAACATTGAATAAAACAGACCACGTCACATCATCAATGAAAAAAGGCATCAAAGCAATCAGCTTTGAGATGCTTGATAATAAATCAGCTAATTTCGATCTTCTTTCAGTGACAACAGAGAAAGTAAACGAAAAGCCCTCAACTATAGCTTTCGCAGATATCAATGACAACACATTTGAACATTTCGTAAATGATAAGTATACAGTCGGTATCGACCTTCTCCACGGCGGTGTTGTAACTGAAATTTATGCAAACAACAGCACTGTTGAAGCCCGTGTTTACGAAATAGACGGAAAGCTTGTAACAAAGGTTGACTATGCTGCTAATCTTGATGCAGAATACGGCACAGGTTATAAAAGCATAAATAAATCTGTCAACCTCATCAATCTCAACGACGCAGGTCGTTATCTTCAGCAGTCATACTACGGCACAGGCGAAAAGCCTTATGACCAGGGTTATTATAACAATGCAGACTGGAACTACAATCCCGTACAGGCAGGTAACGTAGCCGGTGAAGCAAGTAAGGTTATTGATTTCGAAATAAATGAGGAAGAAAATTACATTTACGTCAAAACCCGTCCTCTTGACTGGCCAAAATGGTCAGATAACTTTGCGTCTGAGATTATTGAAAAGAAATCTGACGTAAGAAACACATTCAAGATAACTAATCCTAACGAAGTTACAGATACATCTGTAAAACGCTACGGCGATGATTATGTTACAGATACATATGTAGAATCAAAGTATGTTTTTGAAGACGGAATGATCAAGGTTTACAACCGTATGGTTGACTACTCAGGTCTTCCCTCAGCGCAGACAACTCAGGAATTACCCGCATTCTACACAATCGAACCTCTCAACCAGTATGTTTATAACGATGTAACTCCTGAACAGGCATGGAAATCCACAACGATGAATCCCAAGTGGGATACAAATCCTGAATTCTGGGGTATATCAGATCAGAAATATCTGGATGCTAACTACGATGGTAAACATCCCACTGTAAATCACGATACTCCCGAACATTGGTCAGCATTTATGGCAAGCCAGGATGCGGGAAGCTTTGGTATCGGTCTTTACTCCCCCGAAGTAACAGATTTTTATTACGGTGTGTATCCTCCCATACATCAGACTGCCATACCAAGAAATGCTCAGACAGCAGACCCTGCACTTGAAGTTAACACTTCATATATTGCACCTATCGGTGTAAGAACATTCCGGAGCTACGAACCTACCACATATGAATATTATGTTTCAACAGGTACATTGAATCAGATCCGTAATTCATTCGGTGTTGTTGATGATGAAGGTTTCGCAGCAGAAATTGAAGCACAGAAGACAGCAGTAAGCATCGCGGTTCCTGAAACAATTTATATGACGCCCTCAACAGGTCAGTCAAAAACAGGTCAGTATTATGTAAACAACATTCTTGATAAAGAAACTAATACTATTACACCTGATGCTAAAAATAATGACACAAATGCTCTTGTTCAGTTCAATATCCCCGGTGCAAAAGGTGTTAAAATAGCAGTTAATACACGCACAAGCGGAATCGGTGATATTGTTCTTAATGAAGCAAGCAATATTCAGGCAGGCAATCTCACTCTTACTTATGAAGGTATGGAACTTGGTTCTGTTATTGATGCTGACGGATATTTCAGATATCCTTCAGCAGGTCTGTATATCAACGGTACAGGTCTTACTGCAGGACAGACTGCAGTTGCAGAGTGGGTTTTCACAATAACAATGGAAGACGGTTCTGTACGAACATACTACGCATACTCTGTTCTTTATGCACCGTATATCATTCCTTATGGTGCGGCACTTAGAGTTAAAGAAGATGCATCTCCCGACCCGTATGTACAGACAATTTCATGGATATCAGGTGTGCATAGTATAAATGAAAGTACAAATACAGACAGAAGAAAAAGACCTAATTTTGTGACATCATCAACTGGCAAGTACGGTATGTTGGGCTTCTTGGGTACAAATAATTCTGCGTATGTAGGAGACATCCGAATTGAAGGTACAAAAGGTGTTTTCGGTGATATGTATGCCGTATATGCATCAACAAACACATCATACAGCTACTTCTGGGCAGGACAATCCGGCAGCTCTTTGGGCGGTAGCGGTAAAGGTTCTGTAGATTGGTTTGAAAACAGTTCAAACTTAGGCATCTATTCTTTTGAATGGTATAATCAGGATAGAGATACAAACT
>JAZTXA010000112.1:0-18013 GCA_045636245.1 Eubacteriales bacterium
CATATTTCGCATCTGCACCCAGAATACTTACATCAGCTTCGTTTATTATTACCTTTGAAACTGAAACCGTATGCTCAACATCGTTGTGTACAACGTTTATACCGTGCATATAGTTTTGGAAAAAATCAAGGGGAATATAAAATTTTTCGCTTTCGATAAATGTTTCGGCGCTCAAACGTATTTCGGTCCTATTTACAAAAGCACGCCTTGTACCGACAATAAACGATGCTGTTTCATTGCCGACACCGGGGGATATGTATTTTACTTCGTGCGCATCACCCGCAACGGTAAGATTGCACATATTTGCAATATCGTCACCGCACAGGTAAACAGTTCCGCCGCGGAATGAAATATCGCTTTTGACAAACTTTTTTTCACCGTTTACTGTGTAAGTATATCCGTCTATCTTTTCGCTTGTGTTTGAGGCAAACGAAAGGCGGAATATAAGATACGATATACCGAAAAGAACTGTGCCCGCAATAAGCACGATCACCAAAAACGCAGACATGGCACTTAAAAATGCATTTCGTCTTGTTTTTGCGGATTCCTTGTTTGCAACCTTGTATCTTCTTTTTTCTTCCGTTTTTTTGCGTTTCAGCTCTTCTTGCTTGCGCTTTTCGTTAATTTTCTGCTGACGCTGTTTTTCTTCATTCGCCTTCTGCTGTGCTGCCTTTCGCCTTTGCAGTTCCTGTCTTTTCTTATTTTCTTCCTCTGTCAGAGTTTTTTTGACAGGGGGCTTTTTCTCAGGATTTGCAGAGGATACGGGCGCAGGACGTTTTATTTTTCTGTCGCTTTTGTACGGTTTTCCGTACGGCGGGTGTGGTGACTTTGTTTTCTCATTTTCAAGCTGTGCTTTCAGCTTTGCTTCTTTTTCAAGACGTGCGGCTTCTTTTTTGCGCTCTTCTTCCAAAAGCTTTTGCTTTTCGATGTCCTGCAAATGCTGCCTGTGTTCTGACATGAATGAAAATTCGTCATCGTCACGGTAATTGTCTGACATACTTTCTCCCCCCTTCTTTAAATGTGAATGTCAAATTTCTTATTTTCCGTATGCTGCAATCGCTTCACGGATGGAGAAATTATTTTGTTCAAGGAGAACATACGCCTCCTCGCGTGTAATGTTAAGTATTTCTGATGTTATACCTGCGGCGCGCGTTTTCAGCTTTTCGTTTGATGCACTTACGTTTATCATAAGGTTTTCGTATACTTTGCCTGTTTTTATCATAGCGCAGGTCGAAAGCATATTGACGATAAGCTTCTGTGCTGTACCGCTTTTGAGTCTTGTAGAGCCTGTTACAACCTCGGGACCTGTGTTGCACGAAAGCTTTATGTCGGCAAGTGTGTCAACGTATGAACCGGGGGTGCTTGTTATCGAAACAGTAATTGCTCCAAGCTCTTTTGCTGCCTTCATAGCACCCGCAACGTAAGGTGTTCTGCCGCTTGCGGCGATACCTACAAGCACATCATTTTCGTTAAGCTTTCTGTCAATTATCTCTTTATATCCGTTTTCCTCGCTGTCCTCAGCACCCTCGGAGCTCTTGCGCAGTGCGCTGTCGCCGCCCGCAATGATTCCCACAACAAGAGTATCGGGAACACCGAATGTAGGAGGACATTCCGATGCATCAAGTACACCGATACGTCCGCTTGTGCCGGCACCTATGTAGTAAAGATGTCCGCCTTTATCAAATGCCTCTGCAATCTTGTCCACTGCCTTTGCAACCTCGGGAAGGATATCGTCTATTGCATCAAAAGCCTGTTTGCTTTCTTTGTGCATAAGTGCGACCATCTCATTCGACGGGAGCTTATCTATATTCATCGTGTTGGGATTACGCTTTTCTGTATTTATTTTGCCTGTATCTATCATACCTGCCTCCAAAAAATATAATTCGACAAGTGACATTATATAGTAAATTTATTTCATGTTCTATAAATAAATATTAATAATAAAAAAATGTTTCGTCCGGTACATGAAAATAACCCTCAAGGCATTAGGATTTATGTAATAGGCGAAGATAGCAGCCCGTTTTTTGCAGCAGTGGATTGTTGAGTCCATAAAACCGTTTTCGTCCATCATTCGAGTGAAGCCGCTAATGGATGTTTCATGAAAAATACTAGATATATTTCCGCAGGAAATATGCGCCCCATGTCCGCGGGCAGTTGACAAAGTCAACTGTGGGGGGCGGACAGGGCGCATAAAAGTGCAAAATGTGATACTGATCAAAGAGAATTTAAATGTAAAGCTTTAACATATGGTAGTGAAATAAACAGAAGCTGGTTGTAACCATTTCTATTGACAAGTGACTTTGATTCGTGTATACTTAAAATACAATATTTTCTACATTCGGGTCGCTATATGAAAATAACGGAAGATTTCAAAAATTACGACAAAAATAACACATCGGAAGAAAAGGTCATAAATGCTCACTTTTTTTCGGCATACAAAGGTGCTTTTATACTTAAACTTCCGATAGGGTATAATGCCGCATCGCTCCGCATGATTTTTTTAGGGAACAAGATAAAAAATCCAAGCGTTGTAAAGCATGAATACGGGCACAGGCTGCAGTTTGAAAAAATGGGATTTTTTAAGTATATTGCACGTGTTGCCATTCCTTCGCTGACAGCCAATCTGCTTTATAAAATGAAAAAGCTTCCGTATGATTATTACGGCTCACCGTGGGAGATGGAAGCCGATATTTTAGGCGATGTCAAGAGAACCTGTGACAATACCCCGTGGCCCGACGGTGCGTACAGCTCATACGGCGATCTTTTCAAATTGTTTTTTAAGAAGAAGTGATATTATGCAAAATGACAGAATTACAAAGCTTAAAGATAAATACAACAAAAGATGTGAAGAGATCATCAAAACAGTTTCACGTGATTCACGCCGTATATTTCTGACCGTTCCCGAATTCGAGAAAAGCTCCGTTTATGAGGAATACTGTGAAATAAACGGGAAAAGCATGTATCGCGGATATTATCATCCGAATCCGTTAAGCTATTTTACGGTCGGATATTGGACACGCGGAAGGCTTAAAAAGAAGATAAAGGAAGATAAGCTTGAAAGAAGAAAAGAAAATTTTATATACAAATACGATGTACACAAGAACCGAATACTGATATACGAAATGTACGGAGATAAGCCGAAAAGCGTTGAAGTGCTTATCAAAACGGGGGATATTACACATGGTTATATGTACCTCGGAAATGTGCTTTATTCGTACACAAGGGAAATACACAAGGACGGAATGCCTGTGCTTTTCGAAAGGATAATTTTACAGCCTTACGGGCACAGACAAAAGCGTTATATGTATGAAGAATGTGTGTTTGAATACGGTACCGACGGTATATCGTCGGCTGTGAAAATTGATATAAACAAATATGAAGACGGCGACATGACACTTGTCGAATGCCTTTATGAGTTCGAGCATGACAAAGACGGATACATCTCACTTTACAAAACGAGATATCCGCTTGAGGAATCGGATGAAAGTGAATACCGCGAGTTTCCGCCGCTTAAAAAGGTTAAATTTTAGGAGAAAATATGCCGCTTTTCATTGTTAAAAACGATATAACGAAGCTTAATGTTGATGCGATAGTCAACGCCGCAAACAATACCTTGCTTGGCGGCGGAGGTGTGGACGGATGCATACACCGTGCCGCGGGCAGAGGCTTGCTTAAAGAATGTAAAACCCTCGGCGGGTGTAAAACCGGAGAAGCGAAAATAACGGGCGGGTATAACTTACCTTCAAAATATGTTATACACACGGTGGGCCCTGTGTGGCACGGCGGTGGCCTCGGCGAGAGGGAAAAGCTTATTTCCTGTTATAAAAGCTCGCTTTTGCTTGCAAAGGAGCATGGTTGCCAAACAGTTGCTTTTCCGCTTATTTCCGCGGGGGCGTACGGTTATCCGAAGAACGAAGCCTTCCGTATTGCATCAGACACGATTACAGACTTTCTTTCCGAAAATGATATGACCGTTTATATCGTTGTGCTTGATAAATCAGCATATGGAACGGACAAACGCCTTATATCTGATGTTTCACGTTTTATAGATGAAAATTACAGGGTAGTTCACCGGATGCCCTTGGTGTGCCGATCAGTATCCGCACCAAAGCTTGATTGCTGTGAGAGTATGTCACTCGACGATGCGCTCAACAGTATTGACGAAAGCTTTTCACAAATGCTTTTGAGAAAGATTGACGAATGCGGAATGACGGATTCGGAGTGTTATAAAAAAGCAAATATTGACAGAAAGCTGTTTTCGAAAATACGCTCGGATATTCATTATAAACCAAGTAAGCCCACGGTGCTTGCCTTTGCAATTTCACTTGAGTTGCCGCTTAATGAAACAGAAGATATGCTCAAAAAGGCGGGATTTGCACTTTCTCACAGTAATAAATTCGATATCATCATTGAGTATTTTATCAAAAATGAAATTTACGATATTTTTAAAATAAACGAGGCTCTGTTTGCTTTTGATCAGAGCTTGTTGGGAGCGTGAAACGATGGTAAAATTTATTTGTTATCCAAAATGCACCACATGCCAAAAGGCTAAAAAGTGGCTTGATGATAACAATATCGAATGTGAAGCAAGAGATATTAAGCTTGATAATCCAACACTTGGTGAATTAACCGGGTGGTATAAGAAAAGCGGTTTGCCGCTTAAAAAATTCTTTAATACAAGCGGTGTGCTTTATAAGTCTTTGGAACTTAAAAACAAACTTCCCGAAATGACAGAGGATGAAATGTTGCAGCTTCTTTCAACTGACGGTATGCTTGTAAAAAGACCGTTGCTTATCGGCGATGATTTTGTGCTTGTCGGTTTTAAGGAAGACGAGTGGAGCAAAAAAATGAGCAAATAATTTGTCGCTTTTCATGCGACCAAACCTCTCTTTTATTGATGTACAATACAGACATCAAATGAAAAGAGAGGTTTTTACTATGAAAAACAATATTACTGAACTCGTATTTATTTTGGACAGAAGCGGATCTATGGCAGGCTTGGAGAGCGACACTATCCGCGGCTTTAATTCAATGATCGAAAAGCAGAAAAAGCAGGATGGCAAGTGCTACGTTTCAACGGTGCTTTTTGACAATGTCAGCGAAATATTACACGACCGTGCAATACTTGCAGATATTCCGAAAATGACGGAAAATGATTATACTGTTCGGGGATGTACGGCACTTATTGATGCTGTCGGCGGTGCGATCCGTCACATAGGTAATATTCACAAGTATGCACGCAAAGAAGATGTACCTGAAAATACATTGTTTGTTATAACAACAGACGGAATGGAAAATGCAAGCAAAAAATATTCCTCTGATGATGTTAAGCGTATGATCGAAGAAAAAAAGAAGATTGGTTGGGAGTTTCTTTTCTTGGGAGCGAATATCGATTCAGTGCAAACGGCGTCAAATCTTGGAATACACGAAGACCGTGCGGTGGATTTCAAATGCGACAGTGTGGGTACAAAGCTTAATTATGCGGTTGTTTCACAGACGATAAGCTCTTTCAGAAAATCCCGCCCAATAACGGCGGGGTGGAAAAGAAAGATCGAGGAGGACTGCAAAAAAAGAGGGTGAACGACCCGGACCTCGCGCATAGGGGGAGAGCCGTCACGCACAGCGTGACTCAGAGGGTAAAAATCCTTTGAAATCATAAAAGCAAATATTTGTTTACCCTCTACCCGACTTTGTCGGGGGCTCTCCCCGAAGCTTACTTTCCCATTTAAAATAAACTGCCCCGAAAGAGGGGAAAACTCTTTTTCGGGGCATTGTCTGTTATTTGATTATTCCACTATAAATTTTCCGAAAAATTCAGGGCGGTGGAAGTCCGGCTTTTCACATGTGGCAGGATTCCACATTCCGTAATGAGGAATTTCACAGTCGTCACCGCACTTGTAGGCATTTCCGTAAAATTCATATCCGGATGATATCGTAACATCACCGTATACCTTTTTGATTATCTCATACGGCATCGTTATTGTTACTTGCCAAAGGCTGTCTTTTTTCTCTGCTGTAATATTCGGAAGCATTCCGCAAAGCTCAAAAAGCGGTGTTCTTTCGTGTCTGTCGGCTCCGTATGCAATGAGAGATGCACCACAGCTGTTTACCTCGCAGTTTATATAACCGCCTTCGGCGTAAGAGGCGAAAAACTCAAGACAGCTATCCTTATAAACAGGTGCCATATACCCTTCATGTACTGCCTTGGGTGACTTTTCCTCACATGTGAGCCGTATTATAAACGCATCATCCGTATGCACCGCCCTAAAGTATGTAACAGGGCAATATTCTTTGCCCCAGGGATATTCGTTTATGAATGCTTTTTCAATATTGTCCCAGCTTCCGCTGTATTTTTTTATAACATATTCTTTCATTTTTATCTCTCCTTTATTCGAATGTTACATCCGCTTTTCTTTTTTCCGATGTTACACATACAAATGTTTTGCCGCGGCAGATCTCAAGTGATTCTCCGTTGCTTTTTACATATTTAAAAGGAACATCCGCACTTTCTCTTTCCCATGTTATCGGAATATACTTGCCTCCGCACACATAATAACCGCTTCCTGAGCCTGTAGTTGCTATGTCCACCTCGCCCGATGTTGAATCGACAACCGTATGCTCTGCAAATAGTACAAGTATATTCGTAAAGCGTAGCGGCGTGCCGTCATTATCCTTGTGCACATCACCGTACTGATATCTGGTATACGTATTTGAAAGTGTTGAATATTCAAAATACGGTGTCATCGATGCTGAATACGGAACGGAAAGCTTCACACAAACGTTACCGTCAAGCGTATAATCGTATGATGACTGTGCAAAATTCATCGTAAGTGATGTTTTGACCTCGTTTTCAATTCTTATTCCGCTGTATTTTATCCTGTCGAAGATACCGCCGCCGACAGCAACAATACTGCTTGAATATCCTCGTTCGTCAATAAGTGCGTCGTCACGTCTGAAGGTCGGTGACATTTCACCTAAAATGGCATCTATACAGTCGATCCCGTCTTCTTTTTGTGCGTTCTTACCGTATGCGCTTGCTCCCGCCTGAATGAAAACGGCATCATGCGCACCGGCAAAGTCATACAAATATGATCTTGAATCGATAACAGGGCCGATGTCAGTCATATGTGCATAGTCGGAATAAAGCGCCAAAAGCCGTGTCATTCCGCCTTCAACCGTTGCCTCGTAAATTATGTCGGCTTTGGCAATACCGACCTGCGGTGCGCCCGTCATGTCGTTTTTAAGAACTACCGCCACAGGCCTTTTTAAAAGATTGTCGTGCAGTGCATTATGCTCTCCTGTGAGAGGATTTGTGTAATATTTGACATCCGTAACGGGAGGTGCGGTATCAAGCGGCTGTGTTGTTATTTTTTCTTCTGTATCGGTGTTTGTTTGCGGTGCGGTGTCGGAAACCGATGCGGTGTCCGCGGGACTTCCCGTACAACCTGAAACGATGAATGCCATGATTAAAAGCAACGGTAAAGCTGTTCTTTTCTTTTTCAATTTTTTCTCCCTTTCTGCTGCATACAGTTACCAGAAAATCATCTGATTTAATTATAACCGTAAGTTTTCACCCGTTCAATAATAAATTGTTAATTTCCAAAAACGGTGGCTATGTATTTATTACTTTCTTTAGGAGAATATTGCCAAAAATCAATATGTTTTTCAGTTTCGGGAATGAAATACCGAATTTTTTTATCTCGCGTTTCTTCTTTTAAAGCCGAAACGATAACAAGCTTTATCTTCATTTTTTCGGGATTCATGCTTTTAATATATACCGCCGCCTCCGTTCCTGCTGTTATGCCGTCGCTGTATTCGGCAAGACCTGCAAGATTCGGTGCAAGCTCAATAAAAATACCGTATTCTTCGACACTTCTGATGATACCGCTTACCGTTTGACCCGGAGAGAAGTTTTTGCAGTTTTCATCCCAAGTGCCGAGAAGCTCTTTGGTTGATATGTAAATGCGTTTATTTTCTTTGTCGATATGTTTTACTATACAGCGCAAAGGTGTGCCTGCTGTGAATCTTTCCTCGGGATGATTTATTCGGGAAACCGAAATGCAGTCAATCGGCAAAAGCGCTATCATTCCGCAACCTATATCGGCAAATGCCCCAAAATGCTCCGTATGAGTGATGCGGCAGGATATTATATCACCGCAACTGAGTTTTGACAGGAATTTTCCATAACATTCTTTTTGCGCTGACAAACGTGAAAGAATGGCTTTTTTTCTTCCGTTTTCGTTTATAATATCTTTAACATGAAAGCAAACGGGCTTTCCCACGCGCGTTAACACGGCAATATCCTTCGTTTCGCTTCCATCGGGTGAAAATACGGCTTCCTCTTTAGGGATAAGACCGATTATATCACCGCCTAAATTAACGGTCAGATTCATATTTCTGTCGCATACCGCAGCGCGTCCTTCAAGTATTTTACCTGTTTCTTTTGCTTTTTGAAGCAACGATTCATTTTTGCAAAAGCGTATGTTTTCCTCGTTTGAAATATATTCACCCTCGGGTAAGTAGCAGTTTTGCATAACAACCTCCGTTTTTAAGTCTTTGCTTAATTGTATTAATTTACCTTTGCGATTATGCGTTAAATATTATTTTACAGTATGCGGTTGTTTTTGGGTTATTTTTATGGTATAAAGTAAAATAAGGAGTGGTATTATTATGAAACTTTTATCCTTTGTTTTGATATTTACCCTGTTAATGTGCGCGTGCACACCGCACATGACGGAAAACGGTACGGAAGTCGGCGAAACTAAAGCGTCGGACGGCGAGAAACTGCCCACACTTACAGTGCTTTTCGGTGATGTCGGTAAAGCTGACTTTATTTTTTTGGAATGTGACGGTGAGTATGCAGTCATTGATACAGGCGTCAAGAAAAGCTATGATTATATTGAAAAAACGCTTTTGAAATTCGGTGTGGAAAAACTTAAATATGTGATAGGCACGCATCCCGATAAGGATCATATCGGTTCTATGGCAAAGCTTATAAAAAATTTCGATGTGGAACAGCTCTATATAAGTCCGAGAAGTAACAATAGCGATGAATACGAAAAGATGATAAAAAGAGCTAATGAAAAAAATGTGCCCGTTGTCATGGCATCTGTGGGGGATGTGTTGAAACTTGGCGGTGCAACGCTTACAACATACTCACC
The DNA here is from genome assembly GCA_045636245.1 of Eubacteriales bacterium. GTDB lineage: Bacteria > Bacillota > Clostridia > Oscillospirales > CAG-272 > RGIG7213. Next base: position 9,162 of record JAZTXA010000112.1, read on the forward strand.
AAACAGCGCACTTTTGATGCTTGATGACGATAACGAAGCCTCTGTCGTTCAGATGCTTGAATACGGAGATATCCGTTTGCTTCTTATGGGTGACGGACAGCTTATTTGTGAGAGTGTTTTGCTGAATTCGAAAGTTGATCTTAAAGCTGATGTTATAAAAATCGCCCATCACGGCTCAAATAAATCAAGTACTGAGGGGTTTTTAAAAGCTGTGGGTGCAAAATATGCGGTGATATCAGCGGCAAATGATGATGGCGAAGAGTTGCCGTCTTCTGCTGTTGTTGAAAAAATAAAAAGCCTCGGTATGGATGTATACCGCACAGACCGTGACGGCGGTATAATTCTGAAAACAGACGGCGTCAACATAGAATTTGAAAGGGGGTATACACCCTGATGAAAGAGATTTTTAAGTGTCCTGTATGCGGCGGTGTGCTATTGAAGGACGGAAACACGCTGAAATGTGAAAAAAGACACAGCTATGATATTTCCTCCTCGGGTTATGTAAATCTTGCCATGCAGCAAAGCGGAAAAACACACGGAGACGACACGCTGATGGTTTTGGCAAGACGTGATTTTTTGTCCTGCGGTTATTATGAGCCGCTTAGTAAAGCTGTATGTGAAATGACAAAGGGCGAAGCTGTGCTTGATGCCGGATGCGGTGAAGGGTATTATACAAAAAATATAGCAAACAGCGAGGATGTTAAAACAATATATGGGATAGATATATCAAAAAAAGCTGTGCAGTATGCCTCGAAGCTGTGTCGGGGAGAAAAATTCGGTGCGTTTTGTGTCGGAAGTGTTTACGATATGCCATATCTTAACGGTGTTTTTGATTCTGTTGTCAATGTTTTTTCGCCGCTTGCACTTGATGAATATAAAAGAGTTCTCAAAAACGGCGGCACGCTTGTCCTTGCTGTTCCCAATCCCGAGCATCTTTTAGAGCTGAAGCGGAAGGTCTACGACGATGTGCGGATAAAAGAAATATCGGATGATACGCTTGACGGGTTTACTCTTTGCAAAAAGCAAAGGGTCCGTTATAAATTCACACCCGAAACGGGAAAAAATATAGGTGACCTTTTTGCTATGACTCCGTACTATTACACAACGCCTGCGGAGAAAAGAGAGAAGCTTTTGGGTATAACACCGTTTGAAATAACTGCAGATTTTTCAGTGATCCTTTACCGTATGGAAATTTAACTGTCCGATATAATTTCATTATATAAAATTATTTTAGTATTAACAGTTGACTTTTAACAGTATGTGTGCTAATATGTCTTAAATAGTGTGAGACTGTGTCTTGTTTGATATAAAAAAACACATATTTTGTGTTTCAAAAGGAGTTTTATTTATGCGTAAACAGGAAATAGCAAGAAAAGGAAAGAAAGCTTTGAAGCGTGTCATAAGCTTCATTCTCGTCTTTGTTCTTATGCTTCCCTCGGTAACGGAATCATCATTGCCTGCGGCAGCTTCTGACCGTGTGTATTTTGAGCTGGAAACAAAAAGAATGGATAAGGAGAGCTTGCCTGACGGAAATATCGTTTATTTAGGCACAGTTTCTGCAACCCTTGATGAATCTAACCGTTATTATACGGTATCAGTGTACAGAGAGGGCGATATTTCAACAGAGGCATCCGTTGATATACATACAATAGATATGACGGCTTTGTATGGAGAGGATTATCAGCTCGTCATGGCGGGCACATCGGAATATCCGTCTGATAAAAATATTTTGCAAACGTATGTTGACGGAGTCATGGCGGCAGAAGAGCTTTTAGCAAGCGGCGTAAAGCTTGAAACTTCCGTTAATAAGCTGACGGAAGAAGATGAAGAAAACGAAAATGATGATAAGTCCGTAAAGAAAAGTGCATTGGCACAGCAAAAGGAAAATGCCACAGGTGAGCCGACAAGAGAAACGTATTCTACGGAATCTGTAGATATGATACAGTCGGTGCTTGACGGAATAACACCGGAGGTTATGAGTGAGCTTGATCATTCTTCAAGTGTTACATTGAATTTTAAACCCGGAGAAGACGAAAAAAAGGTGTCCTTCAGGCTGTTTGATGATGAAATATCTGAGGGTGATGAGAACTTTTCCCTCCTTCTTACCGATGCTGTCGGTGTTGAAGTTTATGAAGTGCCGAGTATTTCCGTAACCGTTAAGGATAATGAGCCTGTTGTTCGTTCTGAAATATCATTCACAAAAACACACTACGATTCCAAAGGCGGCACGGTAACACTCGAAATAGAACGTCAGGGTGCGGAGTATTCGCTTGTTGATATGCGTATATACACATCGGGACATACCGCAAAAGCGGGCGTAAACTACGAAGCGCTTGATACAACTCTTGCATTTATGCCATACGAAATGAGCAAAAAAGTCAAGCTGAATGTTGCGGGAGAAGGTAATTTTTCAGTTACTCTTGACGATTTCAAGGCATGCAGCGCAGGGAATACAGTTTCGGCTGAAATAAATATATCAAAATCAAACGGTGCGCCCGCACTTCTTGCTACGGGCGATAAAAACTCATTTAATATAGATTTCGGCGAAGTAATAGACGGACAAAAAAAGAGTTATACAGTTGAGTACAAAGAAGGAGATCCTACAGGAAAAATAATGGATACATCGTACGATCCGCCTATTGAAGTAGGATGCTATTACTTTGCATTGCCCTCGGACAGAAACGGATATTTCCATTATTCCGAAAGTCAGTTCAGCGGGGACACTCCGGGATTTATGGGAACTCTTGACTGTACATATGTCGATACGGGAACACAGCATACCTCGTACGGCGATATTGCATATTATAACGGCAGAACTTGGAATAACGGTAAGGTATGGACGTACAGTGACGTTACAATGCCGGGCGTATATTATCAGTATGTTGCGGGTGATATAGAATCCACATCTAATTTCGGCGGCGGTCAGAAATTCAGAATAAATTCTACAACTCTTGACAAAAACAGTTATACAGGCGGAAAGTTTGGCAGATCCATGACGCAGGTATCAATAAAGATGGAGAATATCCAGAGTACTGCCAACAACAAAATGTTTCACGTTTCCTTTGATGCTATCGACGATAATTCGAACAGAACGCCGAAGTCGTATCTCCGTGTTTACGGTGTTGCGGCTATGTATAAGAAATATGTCATAAGCATAAGTGATCCCGAACAGCTCAGCTATCTGACGGGGAATATATCAAACGGACAACCTGAAAGGGCAATGTTCACACCTGTTCAGATGACGGTGAAGTGCGGTGCACAGCCCGCCATCGGTGTCGGTCAGACACGTGATATTTACGCAAATCCCGACACGGCGGTATCAAACCTTGTATTTACCGAAAATGAAGTAAAGGTAAACGGAAATTCGGGTAAATTCGGTATACTCAAGGGATATAAGATCACTGTAAATCCCGATGCATCTGAAGGTAACACAGTAACCGTTACATATCCGGACGATTTTTTGAGTTATCTTGACAATACCTCGGCTAAAAGAGGAGAGTATTTGGATTACTCAACATCGGCTGTTGAAAAGCAAAAGAAGAAGATACTCGCAAATCTTACTACCGTTCCGTATGATGCGTATTTCATAGATTGGATAGACTCGCTTCAAAAAGAAGTTGTCGGATATAATCTCGGTTATTATCAAAGACTGCACTTTAAGCCCATATATGACTACGAGGATGTAGCGGTAAAAGTCGTGGGAGCCGCGGGAGGTATCGATGCATCGTTTGTAAGTGAGGATATTTCACAGCGCGGTGATTATGTATTCCATACGGGTGATGTACTTGACCTTCATTCCGCAAGCAATGAAACGCATTACCGTGCAGTGGGTTATGAGTATTCAAATGACAAAGGTGCAAATTATTACAGATTTCCCGGTCTTTCAACGCTTTGCCTTATGCCGGGAAAGGAATCGGGCTATTATATACGTCCCGCAGTTGACGAAAATGATAACTGTATTGAAATACGGTTCAAGGACGGAGCAGAGAAGTATTTTACCGTAAACGGAATAGATTATCAGGGACTTGTTGATAATGATACGCTCGATAAAAACGGACTCGGCGGAAAAAATATACTGAACATACAAAAGTTCGGAAACGGTATTCTTGAAAAAATAAATCCGACTGTGAATGAAATATACACCATCGGTATTGTTTCAAATGCGGATGACAGCAATTATGTTTATGTTCCCGTTATTACTGATAATATGACAGGCACGGTGTACAAGACGAAGCAATTGCATTTTAAAGCACGTTCTAATAAAGACGATAATGTGCTTACAGTAAGCTATGAGAAAGTACCTGTAAGCGAAATGGTGAAATTCACGGTAAGCGGTACTGTTGTTTCAAATTATGCAACTGTACGTCAAACAGGAAACGGCAATATGCGTGTTCCTGTTTCTGAGTATTTTATATCGCTTCCGGGTATGCAAAAGGAGCTTGGCACAAACGAGTTCGATGAAAACGGTAAAATTATCGGTACGAAGCCTGTTCAGGGTGTTGACAGCGTAAGCACCATGACGTATGAAGACGGTACGTTCAAGGCGGGCAATATGTCCACTGAAAGTTATGTTTACGGCAGAGTGGGCGACCGTATAACGATGCTGATATTCAACGGAAACGACAAGCAGACCGTTGATATTATACTTGGCGGAACCGTCAAGGACGGATGCGCTTCAACGGTTCTTACGGAGCTTGAAGTTGTATATCCCGACGGTGCACCACGTATAACCGATGTTACATACCGTTTTGCAAATTCTTTAAATAATGATTCTACGGACGAAAGCAATACTTCCATAAGGATATTTGACGATACGGTAACATTTACAGCGATAGTTTCAAATATGTCAAATTCAGAAATAAGACTTATTGAAAGAGTGGAATTCGGACTTTACGATGCCGCAGGCACACGTCTTGGAAGCTTTAAGGTTGACAATCCCGATAAAACGTATCAGGGCGGTGTTTTTGAGCTTTCGATTCCGGGAATGAATCAGCAGTTCCATAACGGCGACCGTCTGCGTGTCCGTGTCGTTGAAAGAAGATATGATAGCCAAGGAAAGCCGTATCAGGTGACATATCCCGAGGTGGAAACAGGCTATTCATTCTACATAGAAAATACACTTATATTCCCGAAAACATATGATACGAATGAAACGGAAGCAATTGATATTCCGATAATAGGTGCATCAAGCGCAAGTGCTTCATCGGGACTTCTCAGCTTCTCCAAAACAGAATGGGAAAAGGATGAAGCAGGCAGAGCAACGGGCTATACCCTTGCAATAAACGAGGATGTGCTTGCTTACAACACGCAATCACTCGGCACAAAGGAAAAGGCGCAAAAGCTGAACGCTTTGCGTGATGCGGCAAAAAAATCGCAGGAAAATTTCGATGATATGAACGCTATGGGAAAAAGTTTAAATGACAGTACCATGGCGGCAATTGAAGCAATAAAGCAATCAAGCACACAGGAGCAGACAGATAAATTAAATGAGGATCTGCGGGATCTTGAACGTCAGAAAGACATATTCGACGCATACCGCAGTGATATGGAAGACGCCGCACGTGAACCGCTTTCGGGCTTCACCAAAGCCAAAACGATGAAGTTCAATGTTCTGTACCTGCTTGCATTCGACTTTATATACAATCCCTCAACATGTGAATACGTATTCTGCTCAGGCACTGTCGGTATTACTGTTGCGGCAAATTACAGCCAAAATATTTACAGTGTTATTTACGGTGTACCCGTATTCGTCAATTTCACAGGATCAGTTCAGGGAGATGTCTTCATATATTATCCGTCGGGTGATGGGGACGATATCCTCACTGCGGGAGATTTTGACAAATATTCCGGAAATATTCAGAAGAGACTCGGCGATACAAATGCCGTATTCGGTTTGACAGCTTCAATTATGGCTCAGGCAGGTGTAGGCATGTGTAACGTGCTTTCTGCAAGAGGATATGTAGAATATGGCTTGCAGTTCAGCCTTCCTATATCTGATTTTGAGAAAAATTACGGTGTTTTGCTCATGGCGTCGGGTGGTATCGGCTTTGATCTGCTTTGCCTCAGCATTAATTTCGATGTTGGCAATTTCAGATACGGCTTCGGTATTTACGAAGGAAAAACAGGCATTTCCTTCCTCGGAGAAAAGATTGATGTAGAGTTGTCATCAAAGGCTCCCATGCGTTCATCCGCTGTAAAAGATAATATTTCTGATTCAGTTCATGAATATTATGCGGGCACATCCGACATGTCTGATTTCGGATATAACGGGCTTATCAAGGCAATTCCAGAGGAAGTAAACAGAAATGTGCTTCTTGACGATGCTGCTGAGCGTACACGCCCGAAGCTTATATTGTTTGAGGACGGAAGCCGTATGCTGTTCTTTATCGGTAACAGAGGAAGCGAAAACGGCTTGAATAATATGGCACTGTTCTACACAGTGTATAAAAACGGCACATGGTCAAAGCCCGAAACAGTGGCAGATGACGGTACAATTGATACAAACCCCGCAGTGCTTTATAAAAACGGCAAGGCGGTCGTTGCGTGGGTGGATGCAAATAAGAAGTTTACCGAAAACGATACTAATTTCGACAAGCTTAATTCCTTCGGTATATCTGTCGCCGTTTATGAAAACGGCACATTCAGCCAGGAGATAACACTTGTTGACGATGAATTTTTCAACTTTGCACCCCAGCTTAACCTTGTCGACGACAAGCTGTACTGCAGTTATATGAAGCGGGATATAACAGATGTAAAGACAGAGGAAGGACTTCTTGACCTCACCGCAACATATTCAACAATGGCATATGTAGTATGCGATGTACCTACAAGAACAATAGATTCCAATGAATTTATTACTGTGAAGCATCCCTTTTTAACTGACCCGCTTGTATTTGACTATAAGAGTGAAACTGCAAATATCCACGGCAAAAACTATATGCTTGCAACATATACGGTTGATGAGGATTGCAACCTCAACACTTATGAAGACCGTGAGCTTTTCCTTACTGTAACAGATATCAATTCGGGTATTACATATTATCCCATTCCGATAACGAATGACACAGTCAGCCAGTCGAATCCCGTCCTTACGAATATTGACGGTACAGTATATCTGACGTGGCTTGAAAACGGCGGTATATTCAACCTCTTTGATGTAAGCGATATGCTTGAAGCAATGTTCGAACCCGATTCGCCCGTATCATCTGTGTATGTACAGAGTGCTGAAAACGGTGAAAAGGAATGGTACAGCAAGACAGCGGATGAGCTTGGACTTGATGCCGAAAGCTATGAGCGTACATTGTTCGAGGAGCTGTATCACGGTGATATAAGCTCCGAAAAGGAAAATCTCCAGCAGGATGAATCGGCAGCTGTAAGCATTGCGGATTACCGCCTTGTGACAAACGGTGATGATATATACATATTCTATACTTCATCGGGACACAAAGAAGGCGATAACGGCATTGAGCTGTTCGGCGCTCATTATCAGCGAGATGTTTCGGAAAACGGATATGAGTCATCTGACATCGATGACACAGAAGCATACGAGAATTGGGGCTTCGGAAAAGCAGTTCAGATCACAGACTATGGCAAGGTAATAGACGAATTTGATATCGTTATGACTAAAGAAAATGATATATTCGTAGTTTCCAACCACTATGAGCATTGGATAGATAAAGACGGCAAGGTATGTAACGGAAAGAACCAGCTTGTTGAGATTGAATTCAGCCCCAAAGGCTCAATAAGCGTTGCCGGCGATGATATAATGCTCCCGTTAAGTCTTGCAGGCGGAAGCACGGAAAACATAGTATTTACCGTACAAAATGAAGGACTTATCACCACAACGGGCTTTGATTATACTGTGAGTATGGTCAAGGACGGAAAAGAAACCGTTATTGCAAGTCAATCACTTGACATGCAGCTTGAGGCGGCGCAAAAATACGAAATAACCGTTCCGTGGACGATACCCCAGGATATTTCAAACGCTTCTTTAAAGGTTACTGTAAATGAGCATGATGTTGATATCGTTAACCCCGATACAGTCAGCAAAGAATTGCCGTATGAAAGTGTTTTGAATATTACGGATCATCAGATAAAGTCAAATGACGGTCAATATTACGTATACGCAACCGTTCAGAATATCGGTAACAAGGATTCAGAAGCGTGCCTTGGTAAGCTTACAAAGACCGAAATGTCAAAGGATGTAAAGGTTTACACAGAATTTGATATTCCTGCGCTTGCTTCAGGCGAAAGCTTTGATGTTGTTATTCCGTTTACACCTTCTGTAAATGATTTCACATCATTCGGATACATAGATATGAAGCTTGCAACATACAAGGCGGATAAAGAACATTCTTCAATTCCGATGCAGTTTATCCCCGGTTCACCTATATGCGCCGAAATAAATGACGGAGTTAAAAAGATAGACCTTGCAGACGGAATTACATTCGGTGTAAGCGCAAAGGCAGCTCCATGGGATGCACTTGCAGGAGATGTTGTGTTCACAACAGATAACTCGCTTGTGGCGACAGTTGACGAAAACGGTGTCATAACAGCCAATGGAAGCGGAACAACGACACTCTATGCGTATTATCCGATGTGCGGTGTTTACGCCGCAACCGAAATAAATGTAACGGCAGACCCAAATGCGCCTGCACCTGTATATACGATTTTGGTTAATGATGCGGAAAACGGTACTGTAACGGTAGATAAAAATGAGTGTGAAGAAAACGGAACCGTTACCATCACAGTCACTCCCGATATGGGATATAAAACCGAAACGGTAATTGTTACGGATGCAAACGGCAATATCATTTCCGTAACCGACAGAAAAAACGGTACATACACCTTTG
>JAZTXA010000113.1:0-6929 GCA_045636245.1 Eubacteriales bacterium
CACAGAACGACATGGCTACGATCCGACTTAGTGCTTTTTTCAATGAAGCGTTCCCTTCGGAAACATGATGCCGCTACGCTAATGATGTCACTTCGTTAATGATGTATTGCTTCGCAACATTAAGGAACGCTTCGCATCATATTACGCAAAGCGCAATGCATCATACCGACGAAGTCGATACATCATTTATACGTAACAGTCCAAATTCATACACAAAACTTCAAAAAATATTCTTTTGCTTTTTTTACACATAAAGTGCCTTTATACCGCCTTTAGCAATACTTCATTGACAAAATATAAAACTCATGGTAAAATTATGTCACCAACAAGAAAGGACTTTTAAAATGGCTAAAATTTTAGGCTCTTGGAGTGGGATGAGAAAATATCTTGAAGAAGATATCCTTGCAAATTCTTTGCAAGGCAGAATCAGATACGGATGTACCTCTTATGTCGGCATGGACGGTTGCAGAATATTTGAAGTGTATATTGACAACGAACAAGTAAAACGTTTTTCATGGGAAACAGTAAACACATATTTCATAAATAACGGATATAAAGAGAATAACAAGCCTTACGGCCGTTCCGAATATTGGGAAGGCTTCTGGGAGCTTTTGAAACAATATCCGCCCGAAGCACGCACGGAATACACAGACGATGAATTTTGTGATGCGCTTGAATCGTATCGAAATCAAGATATACAAGACAGCATTTCATCAAAAAATGCTCTTGTGCGAATGTTTGCGATTTTAGACAGACGGGTGGGAAAAAGAACGCTCGACAAAATAAAATTGACAGTTGACAAGCAACCCGATTGGCTCAAAAAGTTTTATCTTTTAAGGTTAAATACAGAACAATAATTTAAAAAGCATCTGAACTTAATTCAGATGCTTTTTATGTTTAGTTATCGGATAAAATTTTGTTTATATCCTTATTCATCATTGAAGTGGCTCTGTTAATGCTGCGCTTATAAAGCGATGAATAGTTATTGTTTCCGCTTCTTACGATTTCGGGAAAGATACTGCCGACATTTCCCCAGTCGAACATATGTATACCGCCGAGGTCAAACGTGCGTGATTTCAAGATAATATCAAGCATATCGCTTGATTCTTCATCGCGGAAGGCTTTACCTGTGAGGACTACATCGTAATATGCGGGTGTAAGTGTATACATCGACTTTGCCGCCATCGCTTCAACGAGCGCCGAAACATTATCTTTATCTTTACACGTTATCGGAATACTCAAAAGTGCTGTTGTTGAATGGACAAAGTGACCGTAATTTTCCTGAGAAGACTGATATTTAGGGAACGGAAGAACGCCAAAATCGACATCCATTTCACGCAGTCTTATCGCAAGCTGTAACACCTCCGCCAAGAAAAGCGCTCTGCCGGATTCAAATACTTGCTGTGTTTCTTCCGAATGTGTGACAACACCGTCGGAAGCAAACAATACAGACTCGTCTTCCCAGATAGATATGCTCTTTTCAAGTACTCTGACAACATAATCCGTATGCGCAGATGTTGAGTCAAAATACGGCAAGTCCGATGAATCCTTCTGTGTTACGGAAAGTCCTGCGGCGTAGAAGAACGCCTCACACGTCGAATGGTGTGTGGAAAGTCCGAATGTATCATCCTCCCACTTTACTATACCGTCGCCGTTATCGTTTGATGCCGTCATCATCATTTGGTGCATTTCATCAAATGTCCACTTATTTTCTTCAACAAGCTTATACGGATCAAATCCGTAATTCTTCGCCAACTGCTTATTAAACATCATGACCCATGTCGCATCATTATCCATTATGGATATATCACCCGTTGCGAAATAGTTCTTATCTGCAATAGAGCAGTTCTTCCTCATTGTCTGATCCCACCACGGCTGTGTAAGATCGATATATTCAAGCGAATTCAAATCAAGCAACAGCTGATTCTGCATCAAAGAGATCGTACTTGCCGTGTTGCACATAAGCACCTGAAATTCATCAAGTCCGCTTTTTATGCTGGTTTGTGCCGTTGTACCGGGAGAGTCTGAGGCAACCTCACGTATTTTAACATTATATTCTTCTTCCAAGAACATATTGCGGCGATATACAGCAGACGCAATAGGATCATCGGAATCTGTTTCCGCATATATATCCTGAGAACGCCAATCCACTGAATTGTATCCATCACCCATTACAAGGAACGTGATCTCTTTATTATCAAAGTCAAGCATTTCGGGAATATAATCCGGAAAAAGTTCCGAAGTTTCCGCTGTATCGCCCTGCGGTGCGGTTACAACAGGTGCACTGTCATCATCCTTTTTATCGCACGAAACAAACGCAAGCGATGAAAGAACGGTACAAAGTGCAAGTGAAACACACAGTATTTTTTTTACAAATACCATGATATCACCTTTGCTCAAGCTGTTTCAAATATTCAAAGCACACACGGCATTCGTCTTCACCGCTGGGTGTCAATGTTTCACTTTCGACGATCATCGGAATACCGAGCTGCAGTGCCTTGTCATACACCTTTTCGACAGGTGCTATACCCTTACCGAGAGGTGTACCCTTGGAGTTTTCGATACCGTCCTTGATATGGATACACAAAAGTCTGTCTTTATACTTTTCCAGCGTTTCAACAGGATCAAGTCCCGCATTGAATACCCAATATGTGTCTATTTCAAGATAGATATTCGTTCTTTCGACGATGTTCTTGTATATCTCAGAGCCATCAGCATTGGGAATAAACTCAAAGCTGTGGTTGTGATAACCGAGCTTAATTCCCTCTTTTTCAAGTCTTGGCTGATATTCATTGACAAGACGGACAAAATCATCTATCTTCTCAATAGTTGAAAGATCGTGCATAGGAATAATGTAGTTCTTATTTCCTATCGCCTTATGATATGCAACAGTACCTTCAAAATCATTCACAAGCTCGTATATTCCCGTGTGCGTGCCCCAAACTTCAATTTTGTTATCCGCAAGCAATTTACACACCTCATCCGAGGTTCTTCCGTAAAAGCCTGCAAATTCTATCATACCGTAACCAATGTCAGCAACGGTCTTTACTGCCATTTCGAAATCTGTTTTCGCCATATCACGTATGCTGTAAAGCTGAATACCGTATTTCATAGGAATAATTCCCCTTAAATAATTTCTATTTTTTCGATTTTCTGATCTCTTGTGGGCTTGTCGAACCAGTCTGTTGAAACAGATGCTATTTTATCAAGCACATCGAAACCATCAACAAGCTTACCGAATGCGGCATAGTCACCGTCAAGGTGAGGAGCATCATTGTGCATTATAAAGAACTGTGAACCTGCGGAATCGGGATCCTGTGCTCTCGCCATAGAGATAACACCGCGTGTGTGTTTAAGCGTGTTATTGAATCCATTAGATGAGAATTCGCCCTTTATGGAATATCCGGGACCGCCCATGCCGCTTCCCTGCGGACATCCGCCCTGTATCATAAAGCCGGCAATAACACGGTGGAATATAAGTCCGTTATAAAAGCCTTTTTTAACGAGTGTTTCAAAATTTTCAACTGTTTTCGGAGCTATTTCGGGATAAAGCTCAAGAGTCATAACTCCGCCGTCTTCCATTGTTATTTTAATCATTGTTTGTTACCTCTTCAGTCAACTACTCTGATGCTGTTGATAAAGATCTGCTCAAGGGGCTTATCATTGCTGTCCGTGGCAACCGAACCAAGCTGTTCGAGAACATCAAAGCCCTTTGTCATTTTACCGAAAGAAGCGTACTTACCGTCAAGGGAGGATTTTGCACTGTTATTGAGTACGATAAAGAACTGTGATGTTGCACTGTCCATAAGTGTATCTACTTCATCTTCCGATTCGCCTGTAAGGCTGGACTGACGTGCCATGGAGATTACACCCTTTGTGTGTGAAAGTGTATTTTCAACACCGTTTTCAGAAAACTCACCCTTGATCTTTGTACCGGAGCCGCCTGTGCCGTCACCGTTGGGGTCACCGCCCTGAACAACGAAGCCGGAAACAACTCTGTGGAATGTAAGTCCGTCATAGAAGCCGGATGTTGCAAGATCAACAAAGTTCTGAACGGTAATGGGAGCTATCTTAGGATAAAGCTCAAAATCCATTGATCTTCCGTCTTCAAGCAAAATCTGCACGTTTACCTTTTCTTTTGTCGTAACATCGAATGTTTCCTGCTTGTCGGGAGTCTTAACACCGCCGCAGGAAGCGAATGAAACTGTCATAAGGACAGCCGCCATGATAATTGCAATAACCTTTTTCATTTTTTTATTTTCCTTTCAAATTATAAACTTAAATTTTATATCTGTAATTGAATCTGCCGTAAGGTGCTGAGGAGCCATTGAGATAAAAATCCATCACAGTGGGGCTTTGCATATTGTCGCTCCATTTGAACTGAATATCAAATCTGCCCTCACATCCTATAAGACTTCTCGGAATTTCAAGCATGAGCTTGTTTTTTCTTACCGTTATACGGCATGCTCCTATCTTTTCCCACGTAAACGATTCGGAGTCATTCGTGGGAGAATATTTTTCGACCGATGCCTTACCGGACTTTGGTGAAAGTCTGTTTATAACAAAATCGTATCCGTTCCAAGATGCGTTTTTGTTTCCGTTTACATTCAAAAACAGAGTCATCCAGCCGTCATTTTCGGGCTTTGTTATATCGTTTGCACATTCGGCATAGAAGTAAATATTGTTTTCGTCACGTGCGACCTTTGCACCGATTATCTCATTTCTTCCGCTTTCGTTTTTGTAGTAGCTTCCTTTGAAGCCTTCACAGTCACGCTTTGCGGAAAGCCCTTTCGGGTTCTTATAATACGGTGCAACGTCCTTCCACTGTGCAAAACCGCCTTTTATGTCGATGTACTTTTCGCATGATGCCTTCGGAATCTGATATGCACCCTTGAAGCGGCGTATGTTCGATGTGAGCTGTAAATAATACGTGTCGAGATATCCGTCACAGTCGGGCTCTATGTCACGGCTGTGCTCGTAATCAAATTGGTCAACAAATGCTATCTTCGTGGAATTTTCGTCAAGCACCCAGGGAGCACCCTTGGATTTTTGAACCGTCCATTCATTCCAACCCGTTACGAATACCATATCGGGCGAAAGGTCTATGGCTCTGTCCCACTGTTCCTGGAAATTATATCCGTATTTATACGAATCGGGTGTCACTTTTGAGTGGCCGTACTTGTGCGTATAGCTTCTTCCGAAAGTCCCCTCATCGTTAAAGAATGTGCATATCCTGTTTTTGTTTGCGTTCTGCGCAACACCGACTGTCACCATTTCACAGCTTCCATCAGGACGCTCACGGTACTTCTTCTGCGGGAATATTTCAAGCCAGCCCCAATGATCCTTGTGGTGATACGAATCAGCATTTGTCTGATAAAGCGGCTGCGGCGGACGGAATGTGAAAAATTCTCTCATTTCGTTAAGCAGTTCCGTGTCTTTCTCTGATACACCGACCTCGGGCAATGCTTCTTTAAAACCGATTACAAGGGGTTTTCCCTCATGCATAAACCACAGGTCGCTGTATTTTCCGAGCTTGTACATATCTGTATACAAGTGCCTTAACATTCTTTCAGACGGCTCACCCGGATAGAAATTGAGCATAAATGCAATTTTGGGAACATTTATTCCGTCGTCAAGGCATCTTCTGAATTCTTCGAACAGCGGCATATATGCGCTTTTCCAAAGGAACGCACCGTTTGTACAGTCAAACACGATAAAATCAACACCTGCGGCTGCAAGCATAACTGCGTGACGTCTTAAAACATATGTGTCAGAGTTGCGGTAGAAACCAAACAAAGGCTCATTCCAATGGCAACAGCCGTTTTTGCCCTGCCAAACGGGATGATTTTCATTATATTCCGCATCGGGATATTTTCTGAATGTATCAACAAGATTTATAGCAGGTGCGCCGGTTGCCCTTTCGTGCCACGTCCAGTAGAAAAGACCGACCTTTTTTCCGTTTTTGGCACCGACATCATCGGCGGACAATACCTTTCTGCCAAGCATATCAACAGCTTCCCAGCCGTCAAATCCGAACCCGTCGGGCGCGACGCGTTTAGCAGGAACGTACTCCTTATTTTCAAACGGAGAGGTCTTCAAAAAGCGGACATCGTGTATTTTTGCATTCTGATCAACCTCGATGTATATATCATGCACACCGCTTGTGGGCTGTATTTCAAATCTGACAGCGGCAAAATAAATCACCGCCGCAAGAATAAACCAGACGATAAGCAGTATCATTTTAGTCTGCTTTGTCAAATCTTGCAGGCTCCTTCCGGGCGCACCAGCAGTACATGGCAAGCACCCTCACCAAATACGGCATCCTGAGCCGCTCTGAAGGCTTCCACGTCCTCGTTGGGAACGAACGCCTGAACAGTTCCGGCAAATCCGCCGCCGTGTACGCGCCAAGCCGCTTTTTTGCCGCTCAGCAGCTTTTCGCACAGGCACAGCGCCAGCGAAAGTCCCTGTTCGGAAACGTTTTTGGTGGTGAAGATATTTTGCAGATAGCAGAACGAAGAAAGTCCCGATTCCTTAACACCCTCAAAGAAGCTGTCCAGATCTCCTTTTTCAAGCGCCTGAACCTGTTTTTCAACGCGCTTGTTTTCGTTGATAAAGTGTATTGCACGCATTATGGCGCGGTCGCCCACGGTCTGACGGAGCTGAGCCGCCTTTGAGAAAATATCATCCTCGGTAAGCCCGCGCAGTACGTCCTTTCCGAAAGCCGCGGCAACCTTTTTCATCTCGGTAGGTATAGAGGCATAGTCGTCATTGAGATTTGCGTGGTTTCCGCCGGTGTTTACAATGCACAGGCTGTAGCCTGCGGCAGAAAGGTCAAAATCCAGTCTTTTTACTGCGGGATTTTTTGTGTCTTCAAAATCGATGGTCACAAATCCGCCTGCGGCACAGGCAATCTGATCCATCAGACCGCA
>JAZTXA010000114.1:0-17959 GCA_045636245.1 Eubacteriales bacterium
GAACAACCCACGGTCGCGGACGACTTTGAAGGGCTCAAATACGTGACCGACCACGTAAAAACACCGATTTTGGCAGATGAAAGCGTATTTTCCGTGCGCGATGCCATAAATATAATTCAGAACCGTGCTGCCGACCTTATAAACATCAAGCTGATGAAAACGGGCGGTATACACGAGGCACTGAAAATATGCGCCGTTGCCGAAACGTATGGCATCGAATGTATGGCGGGCTGTATGCTTGAAAGCAAAATTGCCGTATCAGCCGCTTCACACCTTGCCGCAGGCAGGAGCATAATAACCAAAGCCGACCTTGACGGCCCCGCACTTTGCAAATACGATCCGTACACGGGCGGTCCCGAATTTACAGGCGAAAAGATCATCATGAACTCCACCCCCGGCATCGGTATAACCTATTAATAAATGATTTTATTCCTTAAACCACAAGCTCCGTTCGGAAGAACGGAGCTTTCTTCACATTTGCGAAGCAAATGCTTCACTTCTTCACGTCACGAGCCTGCGAGTGATACTTCACTAAGCCGTTCCCTCTTTTATCATCTGTGCTATCTCCCCCGCCAGCACCGTTGCCGAATATTTTGCTTCCTCAAGCGTATTGCCGTCAGTTCCGAACTCAAGCAACAGCGAAAGCTTTGAATACTGCTGATTGTAAGTGCTTCTTTTCACGTTTATCGGACGGCAGAAATCTGTATAATTATCCTCAAGCCTGCGCTGAAGCGTTACCGCAAACGCAAGATTTTCCTCCCAATACGGGTGGTCGTCGCCAAGGCTGTTTGTGCCTACCACGGTCATGACCTGTGCGGCACGTTTTCCGTCAATTTCGCATATTACCTTTGCTTTTTCGCCGCTTGACAGCTCCAAGCCGTCGCGGTGAACATCGAAAACGTATTTTATTGACGGGTATTTTTTCAACGCCTCGCGTATGACCTTCCCGGAAGCTGAATATGCATCGTAATAATCATCGACTGTTTCATCTATTGCTACCGCGTGATGAAGTGTTTTTATACCGTTTTTTTCAAACACCTCTGCCATGACTGCGCCTACCGACACGACATTTTCCTCATTATTGCGTGAGCGTGTTTTATACGGGTCATCGGGATCGTCGGACAGCACACCGTCGGGCGTATACGCCTCCGTTCCGTGCGTATGAACGATAAGCACCGTGTATTCGTCGCTTTCCTCAAATTCGGGCAATTCAAATCCGTCGTAATCATCTGCATCAAGATCATAATCGGAGCTGTTTTTTATGTACATCTCTCCGCCGTCCGATTCCCTTGCAAGAGAGATAGGCACTATTGCCTTGTGTCCCTCCGGTACAAGGTTATAATTAAAGCCGTATATGTCATCGGGCAGAACGTCGCGGTTGAGATAGTAATATTCAGAAAGTCCGAGCGGTTCCCTGTCCGCCGTGCCGAGAATAAACGGAAGATCAAAAACGCTTTCCTGTGCCGTTTGCTGTGTCTGTTCTTCCGTTTCGGAAAGTGACGTATGTAAAGATGTCATCTGCTCTGTTTCCTTGCTGTCATACGCAGCAAAAACGCGCCCCGCCCCCTCCTCAAGCACAAAAACAAGCCCCAGCAAAAGACACAAAAGCGTTATCGGATATACGGCATAAGAGCGAACAGCGCCGAAAAACCTCTCCCTTTTCATGCCTCTTTGAATATTTGCGCCCGTATTCGGCTTTAAATTCAAAAAATCAATTTCCGTCTTTTTCATATACTTCCTCCTTTGTATTTCTGCTTAAGTATATGAAAAGCAAAGATAATTTATTACACAGTATATATTGCAAATATCATATGTTCATGGTATGATGGTAAAAAATAAATTTCGGAGATAGTGTGATGAACGAAAAGGAAATTCAGGGATTGCTGTCTGCAAATCCCGAAAAAAGATATAAAAGCTTTCTTTCGACCGTTGCGGATCTGAAAGAAGTATGGCTTCTTGCTTCAAATGGCGGATATACGTCCTTTGACACTGACGGTTATATACATTTGTTGGTATGGCCGAGACGTGAATTTGCGGAATTATTCAAAAGCGAAGGTGAGAAAGCCGTATCAATGGAAATTCACGAATTTGTTGAACAATGTGCAAATGTTGAAGAAAATGTACGCTTTATGATATTCCCGACAAATGACAGCGCCTATGTTGTGGATTCGGGAAAGCTTATATATGACATATGCACGCATTTAAAAGAAGCGGAATGATATCTCAGCGAAGCTGACGGATGAGGTGTCATCAAATGCCTTCGACATGAAATGTTTATTGCAAAAAAATAAATCTGGAATTTGCCTGTTGATTCGTATTATAATGGTATGGGTGACTAAATGGATAACAAAAAAGAATTTCCAAAAAGAAAGCATCCTCGACTTGATTATTATAATTATAGCTCTCCGGGTGCATATTTTGTTACGATATGTACTCAAAACAGAAGGTGCATACTATCTCGTATTGTAGGGCGGGGGCTTGCTCCCGCCGAAACAAATGGAATTGAGTACACTGCGTTTGGAAAGATTGCGGAGGAGCAATTATTATTACTTGAGGATCGCTATCCTTGTCTTGCGATTGACAGATACGTAATTATGCCAAATCACATTCATGCTATTTTGGTTTTGGAGTACGATACGGCGGGAGCAAGCCCCCGCCCTACGATCATGGATGCGATTTGTGCGTATAAATCATTGACAACAAGAGAATGCAAGAGGATCGGATTAACAGAAAAATTATTCCAAATATCTTTTCATGAGCATGTAATTCGTGGCTACGAGGATTATGAGGAAATCGTAAATTACATTTATGAAAACCCAATTCGTTGGTATTACGATGAACTATATACAGAAGAATAGCGGTAAGGGCTAAACCCTTGGTCTTTGTAATACAAAGGCGAAACTGACGATAAAACAGAACGATAAGAATTTGTGGAGATAATTAAGAGGCGTCAGATTTAATGGATTCAAAACGGGTCGTCGTCACTTTGCAAAGCGAAGTGATTGCGCCTTGACCCCTACAATCACACCGCAAATGAGGCAAAAAAATAAATCCCGAAATTCGGGATTTATTTTTTTATTCGACCCAAAACCGCTTTGTACTTTCGTCCGGTACGGTTTTCTTCGGAAGTGTGACTGTCAGCACACCGTCTTCGTATTTAGCTTTCAGATTTGAAACATCGACATTTGATACATCGAATTTTCTTTCGTACGTGCCGAAGGAACGCTCGCTTCTTATCAGCTTGTTTTTTTCGTCCTTTTCCTCATGCTCGCTTTTTCTCGTTGCCTTTATCGTAAGGATATCACCGTCCGCTTCAAGAATTATATCTTCTTTTTTGAATCCGGGCAGATCCGTTACAATAACAAATTCCGTGTCCGTTTCCGAAATATCGGTGGCAAAGCAATTCTTACAAAATCTTTTCTCGATCTCGTAAAACTCCGCAAACGGTGAGTACGCAGAAGTGCTTCTGCGTGAATAAGGTCTTAAATCAAACATGGTAATACCTCCTGTTTTATTCAAAAAAATAGTTTTTCGTTGGCACTTGCAAGCACCGTGTGTTAAGTGCTTTGCATATCCGCGCCTGCCAACACATATTATTATACTTAAAAAGATGAAACAGGCATTGTTTTTCTGTGTTATTTCTGTTAATTTTAGCACTCTGTATACACGAGTGCTAAAAAGACACACGTTCATTTTTTTCTCGTCAATTATTGACAAACGCACTTACAAATGATATAATCAAAATAAAGATTTTAATAATAAGGAGAAAAATATTATGGGTCTTATTAAAGCATTGACAGGTGCCGGCGGCGGCGTACTTGCCGATCAGTGGCGCGAATATTTCTATTCGGACGCACTCGGTGCCGATGTTCTTGTCAAAAAAGGAAGCAAACGTACATCTTCACGCTCATCAAACACAAAGGGTGAAGAAAATATAATCACAAACGGTTCGATAATCGCAGTTGCTGACGGTCAGTGTATGATCATTGTTGAGCAGGGCAAGGTCGTCGAAGTCTGTGCTGAACCCGGTGAGTTTGTATATGACACTTCGACAGAGCCCAGCATCTTCTACGGCGGTCTGGGCAAGGGTATTCTTGACTCATTCAAAACTCTCGGTAAGCGTTTCACGTTCGGCGGCGACACGGCGAAGGACCAGAGAATATACTACTTCAATACAAAGGAAATAATGGGTAACAAGTTCGGTACTCCCGCACCCATTATGTTCGACGTTGTCAACAAACAAATAGGCTTCAGAAGAACCGTTCAGGTAAGATGCAACGGTATTTATTCTTACATTATCACTAACCCCATACTCTTCTATACAAGAGTATGCGGAAATGTGGAGGACGAATTCAGACGTGAGGAGATAGACAATACTCTCAAGACAGAGTTTATCGACGCTCTTGTACCTGCATTCGGCATACTTTCCGAGCAGGAGCTCCGCCCTGCGCAGATCTCAGCGAAGACGAAGGAGCTCAAGGATGCGATGAACGAGGCACTCAAGACAGAGTGGCTTGAAACAAGAGGTATCTCCATTGAAAAGATCGCCATGAATCCCATCACGCTTTCCGATGAGGATATGAAGAAGATCAACGAGATGGAAGATTCCGTATCATATGGCGCAAATGCATTTATGGCAAGCGGACGTATGACAACAGCAACAGCAAACGCTATGGAAGCGGCGGCATCCAATCCCAACGGTGCAGTCAACGCATTTATGGGCATGGGCATGGTCGGCGGTGCAGGTAACGCAGGCTTCGGCGCAGCGCAGAACTTCTATAACATGGGCGTACAGCAGGAAGCACAGAAGCAGGCACAGGCTCAGGCTGCAAATGCTTGGAAGTGCGCATGCGGTGCCGAGGCAACAGGCAACTTCTGTCCCCAGTGCGGTGCAAAAAAGCCCTCGGCTGAGCCTGCAAACACATGGAAGTGTGCATGCGGTGCTGAGGCTTCGGGTAAATTCTGCCCCGAATGCGGAGCAAAGAAGCCCGAGGACGGCTGGACATGTGCATGCGGCAAGGTAAATAAGGGTAAATTCTGTCAGGAATGCGGTGCGAAGAAGCCCGCAGGTGAGCCGCTTTATCAGTGCGACAAGTGCGGATGGACACCGGAAGACCCCAAAAATCCCCCGAAATTCTGTCCCGAATGTGGAGATATCTTCAACGACGGTGACATCAAATAACGGAGCGATTTATGAGTGAAGAATTAAATCACGAAAATATTTCCATAGAAAAGACCAAAGAAGAAACCGACAAAAAATGTCCCGCCTGCGGCGGAACGATGGAATTTGATCCTTCAAGCGGAGGACTTGTCTGCCCTTATTGCGGTTCAAAATATGAAATCGAAGCCAAAAAGGACGAAAACGACAAGACTGCGGCACAGGAGATCGACTTTGACAACGTGGAAGCCAAGGGCAACTGCGACTGGGGCGCCAAAAAGAAGACCGTCATCTGTAAGATGTGCGGTGCGGAGTCAATTTATGACGAGCTTGATCTCTCAAATGAGTGCCCGTATTGCGGTTCAAATCAGGTCATGCAGGAAAACAACGTTGACACACTTGCCCCCGGCGGTGTGTGCCCGTTCAAGGTAGACAAAAAAAGCGCGGGTGAGCGTTTCAAATCCTGGATAAAAGGCAAGCTTTTCTGCCCGAGGGAGGCAAAGGAAAAGGCAAAGCCCGAAGCGTTCAAGGGTGTTTATATCCCTGCATGGACGTTCGATGCCGATACAGACAGCCATTATACGGCACAGTACGGTAAGGAAAGACGTGTGCGCAACTCCAAGGGCGAAACGCGCACCGTTATCGATTGGTACACAACATCGGGCACATATAAAAAGTTTATAAACGACAATTTGCAAATTGCAACAAAGCGTTACGATGCGTCGATATTGAGGGCTATACAGCCGTTCAACACAGAAGAAAATCTTCTGTATAAGCCCGAATACTTGACGGGATTTATCTCCGAAAGGTATTCTGTCGGACTTGACGAGTCATGGGAGTCGGCACAGGTGAGTATTGAAAATATACTGCGTTCCGATATAACGGCGCAGATAAAGAGCCAACATATGACAAGCCACGTGCGTAACGTTTCCATCAGCACGGAACATTCAAACATAAAGTTCAAATATCTGCTTTTGCCGATATGGATATCCTCCTTTAAATATAAGGAAAAGATATATAATTTTATGGTCAACGGTCAGACGGGCAAGGTCGGCGGAAAAACACCTATTTCCCCCTTGCGTGTATGCATCGCCGTGCTCATCGGTCTTGTAATTCTTGCAGGTATCGCTTATCTTTACAGCAGATAATAAATTATATTATTCCTTAAACAGTGAGCACCGTTTTAAAAACGGTGCTCGTTTCACATTTGCGAAGCAAATACTTCACGCGGCAAGCCGCGCTTCACGTCACGAGCCTGCGAGTGACGCTTCACTAAAAAAATGGCTCTAAAACGGGCATGCGATGCGCCCCTACAATATCACGTTGAATAGAATGAACAAAATGGACCGCAAAATTGTTTTGGTGAAAGTTCACCAAAGTTTTATTTTGCCATTGACTTTATTTGTAATATGTGATACAATTAAAAAAAATATCCTTATGAAAGGGGAACAAAATGGAAAATTTCAAAAGAACTTCTTCTAAAATTCTTTCGTTTTTGCTTTGCTTCACTTTTTTAGCAAACATGTTTTTGAGCATGCCCATCACGGTCGGGGCGGCGCAAAGCGAAGCAATCACCGTTATTGCAGGTTCTGACTATCAGGAAAGACCCTCCGACGGTAAGTATATGTACGACGATTGTAACGCTGTTATGAACGGTGTCAAAGCACAGGGTATCGATCCCTACGGCGTGCTTTTCTGCGGTGACTACTCCGGCGGCTTTGACGTTAACAGAACCGAAAAGAGCATAAGCGAAATAAAAGGAATGCTCAATACTCACTTCGGCGGTGTAGAGCATACTGTGTTTACACAGGGCAACCATGACCCCGCGGCTGCTCCCAGCCTTTCAAGATCGGGCAACCATGACACACCCTATTACGGCGTTTTTAACATAAACGACGATGATTACGGCTGGTACAACGGCGACCCTTCAAACATGAGCGACGGTATGGCGGGACATCTTTCCACCATTCAGAAAACAGCGGCAAATCTTAAAGCTTATTTCGATCAGAAAATAATGGAAGGCTATCAGAAGCCCATATTCGTAACCTCACACATTCCGCTTCACTACTCATTCAGAACAAGAGCATACAAAGACGGTCAGTTTGCAATGCACATCGTTGAGGTGCTCAACAATGCAGCAGCGGCAGGTCTTAACATCATCTATCTTTTCGGACACAACCATTCCGGACGTTCCGATGACTACATCGGCGGCGGCTCCATCTATCTTACACGCGGCGATATAATGTACGTTTCAAAGATAGGCGCTCCGAATGATCTTCCCTATGATGTTCCGCTTCGCTTCACTTATATGAATGCGGGCTATATCGCATACTGCGCAAACGGCAACCCCGGCGGTAATGTGCTCAACATGGCAGTATTTGAAATAAGAGATTCCGAAGTTACTGTAAAGCGCTGCAGTGCAAACGGTCTTGTTCCCGTAGGTGCAAAGGCGGGCTGGTGGACAGGCGAAGAATCCGCCGCTACATACGGCACAACGAATTCATATCTCAAACAGCCGACAGGTACTGTAATGATTCTTAAGCCGGGCTACGGTGTAGGTAACAGAGTTGATACAACCATATCAAGATACGCTCCCACAACATCATTTAAAGCAGGCGGAAAATACGTTATTACAGACAGCAATACAGCAGGTAATGCAAGTGCGGTCAAATACACCACAGGTGACGTTACCCTCACACCGATCACGATAAAATCGGATGCTATAGGATCTTATCTTGAAAATGTTCCATCCGATATCGAATGGACATGGGGCAACGTTTCGGGCAACTACGGCACACTTCAGGGCTCAGGCGGAAGATATCTGCAGATAAGCGGCGGTTCCGGCGGTACTATCCGTACAAGCAGTGATTATCAGCAGACCGAAAACGGCACAAGATACAGCATGTGGCGTCTTTCCAGCACAGCATCAAGCGGTCTTTACGCTTATGTTCTGAACGCTGACTACACAAACTCTTCCCTCCGTTCTTACATCAGAAGAACATCAACGGGACTTACGACCGTGCTTCAAAACGACCTTTCTTCAAGTACAGCACCCATGTACGCATTTGAAAGACAGGATATTACCGCATCAACAGTAAATGTAGCGCTCAGAGGCATCAGAACATATGTCTTCAAGCCCGGATATTATTCATCATGGGCAGAGCTTGAGCATATAATAAGAGCAGGCTTGCTCGTAACCGTTGAAAGTGCATACGGCACAACAACAACATCCGATTACATATTCAATGCTACATTCGATCCGACAAAATCCGGCTCCGCTGTAATTACAGTATATTACCAGGGTGAGCCCATCGGCGCGGTAACAATCACAACAGTGGCAAATTCGTACCCCGATGCAAAAGAGATCGGTGACGTAAACGGTGACAGCAAGATCAACGGTAAGGACCTTATCAGACTTAAGAAATATGCACTTGACGAAAGCTCCGCATCTATTGTTTACAAATCATCCGACGTGACGCACGACGGCGCAATCAACTTCCATGATATGCCCGCACTCTTCAATATTGTTGCATCTAAAAAGAAATAAATTAAAATAAAAAGGATCGGTTCATTTTTGGAGATTGTTACCAATTATGAACCGCCCTTTTTGTTTATTTTAATCAGGGTGATGCTGTAGGGGACGGCGCCCTCGACGTCCCGTTTAAAAACCCATTTTCGTTCATTTGATTTTGAGTGAAGCGTCACTCGCAGGCTCGTGACGTGAAGCGCGGCTTACCGCGTGAAGTATTTGCTTCGCAAATGTGAAGTAAGCACCGTTTTAAAAACGGTGCTTACGATTTAAGGAATAAAATAATTTATTAATTATTATAAATCCCACACAGCCAATAGATGACGTGGGAGGCAAAGCCGTGGTTACAGCTTGCGCAGGGGGTGTCGTTCTCCCAAAGGGTGCCCGTGCGGTCTGCCATCATTTCAAAATATCCCCTGATATTTTCGGTGACCTTGTCATAAAGCCCGTATCTGTAGAGCAGTTCAAGGCGCAGATAGTTGCCTATAAACGCATTTGCAAACGGAATACGCTCCCACTTGCGCGTTTCTTTTCTTTCAGGCCCGAAATCGTTCACAAGCGTGTCCCAAAGCTCGGGGTACAGTTCCGGTGTGGCAATATCGGTAAAAAATGCGTAATACTGACAGCTTTCGGTACATTTGCCCGACAAGACAGGCTCACCCGATGCATCATATACGGCATTGTCGCAGAAAAAGTCACCCATAAATGAGTAGTTACGGATAGTTTCTGCAAGCTCGTCAGCTTCCTTTTCAAGGGCATCGTCGCCGTACAGCTTGGCAATACAGCGCTTAAACTTGCAATAAAGCATATTTGACGGGAATGAAATGTCCTGTGTCAGCTTATTTGACTCCGACCACTCGATAAATACCCAGCTTTCAAGCTTGCTCAAAAGTCCTTCGTTGTTTTCAAATCCTCTGAAAAATTCAAGAAGTGCGTAAACCGTGTCACGGCAAGCATCAACAAGCTCGTAATCAGAGCTTCTTTTTAAATATTCCTCAAGCTCAACGGCAAACCACATCGCCCAGTTGGGAATGTATTTTGTGTCATTGTGATCCGACGGATAGCACATCGGGAGCATTCCCTTGGGGATATAAGCAAAACCGTCGGGAAGTATGAAGTTTTCGATAAAGTTCCGTTCTACAGCCGTTTTACCCGTCAGCGCATACTCAACACGGGAGGTAAAAAAGCTGTCGCACAGCCAACCCGCACGCTCACGCGAGGGGCAGTCCATATAAAGGTCAAGCGTATTCTGACAGAATGTAGATACCGCCGCATCGTATATCTTATCAAGCACGGGATCGTTCATTTCTGGCTTTTTCGCCGTAATTTCGCCCCTGTTGAACTCATATCTGCGCAGGGAAACATCGTCAATATATGCTTCGCTTCCGACAGATGCGATGCTTATGTATCTGTATGAATACGGCTCAAGCGTGAAAAGGTCATATTCTCCCGCCTCAAGCTCCCACACGATGACACTGCACGTTTTAAGTCTGAACGGGTCAACCGCACCGTCAGTCAGAATCTCATCAAATGCGGCAAATATTCTCGTTTTTTCGGTGCATTTCACTTTAAACTCAATAAATCCCGTAAGCTCCGCACCCATGTCAAACACAGCATATGAATCTTTTTTCAGCTTTGCGCCCGATGCTTCAAAATTACCGGATGCCTTTTCGTAAAAATCAAGCTTACCGTACTCATTCGACGTGAAATATTCAAGCTGTTCCGGCAAAAATCCCTTGAAAATCGGGGAAATATTTGAAATAGACCTATCTGTATAATACTCCGCTTTTTCAGATGAGCCGACATCTCCTGCCGACAGTATGCTTTTGGCAATATCCACCCTGTAATCGGGATACGGTACACCGCGGTGCAAAAACACACCGGGGGTAACTTCCGAAAGCTCTACCGTTTCGGGACTGAAATCAGGATCATTTTCGTATCTGTCATACCCTGCACCGTAGCGGTAAACCTCTGTAAAAGTGCGCTGGAAAGAGTATCTTTGTGTATATTTCAGCTTTGATGTGTATTCGATGGCTTCAAAGCCGTAAACTCCCGTAGCCGCTATGCACTCCGTACCGGAAACAAATTCCGCACACAAAAACTGCACACCCTCGGGATATTCAAAATTGTTTACGTTATAGCCTGCGACAAGCACAGAAATTACGTTTTTTTCATTTGTCAGGTATTCGTCAAGGCGGATTTCGTCTGCCCTGAAAAATCCGTGTGCCGTGCGCGCAGGACCCGATGCGACAAATTTGCCGTTCACACACAGCCGATAACAGCAGTTGCAGGCAAGCTTTATTGTGCCCGTTTTATTTTTCACCACGCTTCTGAACAAAAGCGTATGATTCATTTCCTCGCTTTTACCCTTCTGCCATACGGGCAAAGCCTCGGTAAAACCGTTATATTCTGAAAATTTCATATTTTCACCTTGTTTTGAAAAATTGTCGCAAAATACAAAAACCCCGCCGAGCCGTGTAATCGAGCATTGAGAAACCCTGCAGTGCAGGTTGGTGTCCTCTTCCGAACTTTGTGCTACCAACATCCGAACAAATCGTGCGCCGTAAGGCTTGAACAGGAAATGTTCGGGAGGTCTGCATTCCCATATCGGAAAGCCCGGACTCCATAGTTCTCTTGTGGGTTTTAACACCCAATTATCACTAACCGAGCAGGAAATTTGTTTTTCCTATTTTAAATTATTCGTCAGCGCCGTAGTCAGCTTCCGAAAACAGCTCATCCTCGAAAATATCAGCCACAGCATCAAACTCTTCATCATCGTCAACGGTTACGAAAATATCCTCACCGTCGTCGTCCTTTGCAGACTTGAGTATAGTATATTCAACGCTGTCGCCGTCGTTACCGTCTGTCATGGGGATAACGGCAAAATATATACCGCCTTCGTATTCACAGCTGCCTACAACCTCAAAATCGGTCTCAACACCGTCCTCGTCTGTGAGGGTGAATATGTCGGCATCGTTTTCAAACAATTCTTCTGACATAATTATATTATCCTTTCAAAGTTAAATTTATACCTTTTTCTATCCGTTATTATATCACCTTTAAGCTGTTTTGTCAATATGGCATCACCCTGAAGAAAATAAATGTATACAAAGACGGGAAACGTGCCATGCCTGCGCCTCCTTCGGATTGTAAATTCGGGGTGATGCGGTAGGGACAAGATTCAAGCGGTTCGCAAAGTGAACTGCGAATCGCCCGTTTCAAACCCGTTTTTGCTCACTTCATTCGGGAAATCTTGCGGTATTAAGAAAAATTTTTTTCGCTATTGCCCAGCTCAAAAAGAAACGAAACGACAAATTCGCATCCCTTGAAAAATGCTTTTTTGGCATAAACTGTTTCAAGATCATACAGTGTTTCAAAGCATTTTTCTATCGCATCTTTTTCTTCATCATTCAGATTTACAAATGCTTTTTCACGCAGGTCTGCGAGCTTTTTTAAAAGCTCTTTTTCTTCATTTGTATTAATCGCTGAACATTCTTCCGAAAAATATTTTTCCCAAAGATTATTAAGTATCTCTTTCATTTTTATCACCTTTCAGATCACTATAAAAGCGGACTGAATATATTACAGTCTACAAGTGAACTAAAGTCAACCTTTTTTAGTTCATTTGTAGTATTAATTTTTCAAAAGGTATATTAGGCGGTGAAAAAAATGAGTCTGTATCAGAGAATACGTGATTTAAGAGAAGATGCGGATAAGAGTCAGGAAGAAATTGCAAAACTCATCGGTACGAGTCAATCTTATTATGCTCAATATGAAAACGGCAAAAGAGCTATTCCGTTTGAAAGAGTGATTATTTTGGCGAAATATTACAATGTTTCGCTTGATTATATCGCAGGGCTGATCGATACTCCGAAAAAGATCAAATGAAATATTTTATCAAAATACACAAAAGCTTGTCCCAAAAGCCTTCCTCTTTCGTAAGCACGTAGTGCGTCGAATTGGAAGGTGGACCAACGAGATTGCGTAGCGAGCCACGCAACTCGAAGCGATGGAAGGAACCTGCGTTATGGTATTATTTTGCTTAATTTTACCATTACGCACTCTCCCTCAGTCATCTTAGATGACAGCTCCCCGCATATTTCCGTGCGTGGGGTTTTCAGAAGACAAAAACCGTCCGCAAAACTTACGGACGGTTTTATTTTGTTTATTTACTGTGCAAGTGCTGTGTCTGCCGCCGCTTTTACATCGTCGGGGTTTTCAACACTTATCATCATTACGTAATCGCCTTTGGCATATACTGTCATAAGGGGGAAGATAAGGTCGCATACATCGGGCGAATACACCTTTATGTCAGATTCCTTTATCTTCTTTATGCGGTCTTCGCAAAGGTCCTTGACAGCGTCAACATCTGCCGCATCCTTTACCTTGAAAACGTCTATCTCAATGGGAGATTTACCGACAGGCATCAAAAACGCATACTCTGCGATCTTTCCCATTATTTCGGGATATATCGGCTCAAAATTCTCGTCAAAATCAACCTCGCCGCCAAATGAGGAAACAAAGTTTATTGCCGAAAGGGGAGAATTAACGCTGTCGTAAACATTCGCAAGCGTCATATTTTTGCCCGCCGCCTTGAGAACGTTAAGCAGATCAACAGCAGAGTTGTCCGCCGCGGGAGCATCACTTGTATCTGTTGTTCCTGCAGCTTCTGTTTCGCCTGCCGTATCATTATCGGCTGTTGTTTCTCCTGCTGTTTCAGCGGATGTGGTGGGTGCTGTATCGGGTGTTGTTTCGCCTGCTGTTGTATCTGCGCTGTCATTTGCGCACGATACCGCCGAGATGACTGTCATGGACACCAAAAGTGCCGCAATAAGCTTTTTGATCATAAAATACCTCTTTATTTAACCTTTCAGAATTTTGCGTATGAAGAATGCTATTGCACATGCCGCTGCGGCAATTACAACACCGCCGACAATGTATATGATAGTATTTTTGTTGGAGGGCTTATCTTCATCATCTGATTTATCCGTATCTGCGGATGTATCAGCCTTCTTGTCTGTTTCAACGCCCGTTTCGGGTACATCGGATGTTTCAATATCCTCTGTCACCGTAGTATCTGTTGCAGTTGTATCGGATACCGTAGGATCGAAAATATCCGTATCAAAGCTGTCAGTTACAGGGGGTATAACAGTTCCGGAATTGTTGTTGTTACCGGGGGTTGTATTATTTCCGGGTCTGTTGTTACTTCCCGTGTTACCGCTGTTGCCCGTGTTACCGCTGTTGCCTGAATTACCGCTGTTTCCGGAGTTACCCGAGTTGCCGCTGCCGCCGCCGAGGGATGAACCGGGATAATTTTCTTCAAAATACGCTGTTATGTAGTGTATATCGTTTACATTTCTGAATGTATATGTGCTTGCCGCGGGAACAGTCTTTCCGTCAATGACAAGCTCTTTTATACGGCATCCCTTATCGGGAGTAATCGTGAATGTTACGCTTTCGCCCGCCTTGACCTTTACATCACCTGCAGGCGATATCGAGCCGTATATACCCGCGCCTGCTGTTATTATAAGATCTTTTGAGGCAAAATCCGCCTGTACCGTCTGATTTGCCATCATTCCCGAAATTGTGAATATTTCGGAGACTTCCGCATTTGCGCCGTTGATCTTAACAGAAGACAAAGAGTGGTTTTCATTCGGCGTAATTCTTATAATTGCCGTGCCGCCTTTAAGATATGTCGCCGTGCCGCTGGGAGAGATCGTTCCGTTTTTACCGCAGGAAGCCGTAACTGTAACGGTATTTGCCTTCTGCACGGGATAACCGCTGTTTGCATTACTTGATGTTACCCAGTTTGCCGATGTGTTCTTGTTAAGAAGCGTCAAAAGGGGTGCGGCTGTAAATGATGCGTTTTTGTCGGGTGTTACATTACCGCCTGCCGAGGTAAACGTACCGCAGTTATTACCGTTTATATTAGAGGAAGCAAGCAGTCTGCGGTAGTATACGTTTGATACGGATGCCGAGGAGCCGATCACGCCGTAAACGGGATTTGACATTGTTGAAGGCATCGCTGTCGTATAAGAGCCGCTTATCGAGCCCTGAAGATCACCTACAAGTGTTCCTGCATTTGCCTTGACCTCCTGAGCAGTGAGTGTTACCGTGCTGCTTGAAAATGTGTCCTTTATCTTTGCGCCCTGTCCGACACTTCCCGCAATACCGCCCAAGTTAAGGTTGTACTGTGCTTCGGGGTTATTTCTCATTGCCGTAACGGAAACGTTACCGTCAGCACCGCATGCATTTACGGTTGCAGAGCCTGTCATCTGACCGACAATGCTTCCTGCATGAAGATTTACGGTATTTGAAAGACCGATACTGATATTGAGGCTGGAGGACGAAATACAGTTTGTTATCTGTCCGCCGTTCATCTTACCTACAATACCGCCTATGTATGCTGTGCCGGAAACGGTCATAGCCGCAGTACCGCTTACAAAGCAGTTTGTGATAGTTGAGTTATCCGCAATACCCGCAACAGCACCCGAATATGATTCAGACTGGAATGTAGCGGAAACATTTCCCACGGAAACATAGAGATTGCTTACCGTGGCATTTTTAAGTGCCGCAAAGAGACCGGAATAGCTTCCTAAGATGCTTATACCCGTGATTTTGTGATTGTTTCCGTCAAATTTACCGGAAAAAGGCTTTGTGGATGAGCCGATGGGTTCCCATCTTCCCGTGTTAACAGATATATCCGTCATAAGCTTGAATGTAGCGCCCGAATAGTGAACACCCGAGCTTACGTTTGCGGCAAGCTGTTCAAGATCTTCAAGGCTGTCGATTATGAACGGATCCGCCTGTGTGCCCTTGCCTCCGAAATTATAAAGTACATTCGGAACAGCGGCAGATACCTGCGCGATAAATAGTGCGCATAGAACCGAAATCAATGCTGTGAATTTTAAAAAACGTCTCATTCTACATCTCCGAAAATTAAATTTTTGCTATTATTTTATCATATTTAAAAATAAAATCAAGTATTATAAAATAAAAAAATAATATATTCCCTCTTAATAAATTGGGAATATATTATTTATTCATTACTTCAAATTGTCTGCAAGGACCTTCAAAACACTGCAAAAAGCATCCATCTGTTCATCTGTAAGGGAAGCAAAGGTATCCTTTTGAATCTGCTTTATGCTTTCTTTTGCCGCAGCATCTGCCGCTCTGCCCGCATCCGTCAATTTGACATGCGTTTTACGTAGATCGTAATCGTCAACCTTGCGTGAAACAAGCCCCAGCTTTTCCATCTTACGGAGCATGATGCTTACCGTAGGTGCTTTGATGCCGGTGCGTTCTACAAGACTTAACTGAGTGCCCCCGTCTTCCTCTGCCAGCGCTGACAATAGTCTGCAGTAAAGAATCTTAAGCCCCTCTTTTTCCAGCCCTTTTTTCAGCTTTTCCGCATAATTTTTGCTAAGCGAATTTAATTCGGCAATAATTTCACCGTACTGCATGCGCACCTCCGTTTGTTAGTATTCTTACAGTATTTTACACAAAAAATATAACTTTGTCAATACCTCACAAATTTTTTTTATTTAAAATTCATTTTTTTCACACAATTACCATAAAAAACGACCATAATTTACTTTTAAGTCATTTTTAAAACCATTTTTTTCATTTTCATTATACAATTAATACAAATTTCAGTGTTATAATTTACCGCATATTGTTAAAAGGATGCAAAAAAATGATAAATAACACAATTACTGAAAGGGATATTTTCCCCAAAGGGTATATCATACGGTTGCTTATACCGCTTATACTTGAACAGTTTCTGGCAATCACAATAGGACTTGCCGATACGATAATGGTAAGCAGCTCGGGCGAGGCGGCAATATCGGGTGTTTCGCTTGTAGACCAGATAAATGTTCTGCTTATCCAGACGTTTGCCGCACTTGCAACGGGCGGCGCGGTTATCGTATCACAATACCTCGGACGCGGCGAAGGCACACAGGCAAAACGTGCGGCAAAGCAACTGACGCTTGTCAGCTTTTACGTTTCCGCTTTAATAATGGCAGTTTGTCTTATTTTTTGTCCGCAGATACTGAAATTAATCTTCGGCGCCGTTGAAAATGACGTTATGTCAAACTGTAAAATATATTTTTACACCACCGTGCTGTCATACCCGTTTCTTGCGCTGTACAACGCAGGCTCGGCATCGTTCCGTGCTATGGGTAAAAGCCATGTTATTTTGATAATATCGGTATTTATGAATACACTTAACGTTGTCGGAAATGCAATATTTATTATGGGACTCGGACTCGGGGTATTCGGTGCGGCATTCGCAACGCTTATTTCGAGGATCGTCGGCGGTGTAATCATGACCGTGCTGATGCACAACAAAAACAACGAGGTTTACATAGAAGGGCTTACAAAGCCGAAATTGGAGTTCAGATTAATCAGACAAATATTGTATATCGGTGTGCCGAACGGCATTGAAAGCGGTATGTTTCAGGTTGGAAAGCTGCTTGTTTCCCGTGTTGTTTCAAGCCTCGGAACGTCGGCTATCGCCGCAAATGCGGCGGCAGGAACGATCGCAACGGTATCAAACATTCCCGGCATGGCAATCGGGCTTGCGCTTGTTACCGTTACAGGTAAAGCGATGGGTGCAAGGCTTCCCGATGTTGCCGAAAAATACGCAAAAAAGTTTGTTACTTTAACGTTTTTGCTGATGATATTATTTAACGTGGTGATATTTATATTTATCGGGCCTATCGCAAGCCTGTTTTCCCTCACCGAAGGTGCAAAAGCTGATACTGTGGATATTGTAAAACAATTCTGTCTTATTTCCTCATTCACGTGGCCGCTTGCATTTACGCTTCCCAACTGCCTCAGAGGGGCGGGCGATGTGAAATTCACACTTATCGTATCAATGCTTTCAATGTGGCTGTGCCGTGTTGCGCTGTGCTATTTCTTCTGTTATGCATTGGAAATGGGACTTTACGGTGTCTGGTACGCAATGTATGCCGATTGGCTCGGAAGGATCGTCTTTTTCACCTACCGCTTCGCAAAAGGCAAATGGAAAACAATCACCGTGGTATAACAAACGTATATAAAAACGGGTGTCACAAAACACCCGTTTTTATTGTAATGGCTATTCTTTACAAGGGAAAGAAGGCTATTACAATAAAAAACCTGCCCGAAAACTCGGGCAGGTTCAGCTCATATTCAGCTAACATATTTTCTCCGCATCACAAGATACAGAATCAAAATCGCAACAAGCGCCGCGGCAACGAATATACCGAAGACAAAATCACCCGTCA
>JAZTXA010000115.1:0-8631 GCA_045636245.1 Eubacteriales bacterium
TACTCAAGGGAACGCCCGTTGAAAACTTTGAAACGGATATAGAAAGCGCACGCAACCTCGGTGCTATGGCACTGTTCGGTGAAAAGTACGGCGATGTTGTAAGAGTTGTGAAAGTAGGTGATTTTTCCGTTGAGCTTTGCGGCGGTACACATCTCGATAATACCGCAAAAGCAGGTCTTTTCAAGATAATTTCCGAGTCTTCCGTGGCATCCGGTGTCCGCAGAATTGAAGGCACAACAGGTATGAATGTTTTGAAGCTTCTTGATGAAAAGCAGGCGCTTATTGCAAATTGTGCAAGAGAGCTCAAGGCTTCAAATCTTACGGAAATAGATAAGAAAGCCGCACAGCTTCAGGCTGAGCTTAAGGAAGAAAAGCAGAATATTGAGCGTCTCAATAACAAGATCGCGGCATCGCAAGCCGAAAAGATCGTTGACAACGTAAAAAAAGTAGGCGTATTCAATGTGATAACAGGTAAGACAGAAGGCGTATCCGTTGATGCGGTAAGATCCCTCTGCGACGGCATCAAATCACGCGATGCATATGCGGTTGCTGTAATTTCCGTAAACAATGATGGAAAGCTGAATTTTGTAGCTTGTGCAGGTGCTGAGGCTGTCAAGGCAGGTGCACATGCGGGCAACATACTTAAGGAAATAAGCAAAATTGCAGGCGGCGGCGGAGGCGGTCGTCCCGATAACGCAACATCAGGTATTAAGCTTCTTGATAAAGTCGATGAAGCTCTCGATACAGTTTATAAAATTTTAGATAAGGAAGGTTGATAAAAATGGCAAAAGGTACATTTTTCAAGGACTTTAAAGATTTTATTTCAAAAGGCAACATTGTAGACATGGCAACCGGTGTTATCATCGGCGGTGCATTTTCAAAAATCGTTTCATCCCTCGTAAATGACGTTATCATGCCCCCCATCAGTGTTCTTCTCGGCAATGTTAATTTCACAGAACTGAAATACGTGCTGAAAGAGGAAGTGCTCGACGAAGCAGGTGAAGTTGCACAGGCTGCAATTTCAATCAATTACGGTAACTTTATTCAGCTCATTATTGATTTCTTGCTCATGGCTTTCTGTGTATTCCTCGTTTTGCGTGTTATCGTAAAATCCCGTGCAAGACTTGAAGCCAAAAAACAGCAGGAAGAAGCAATTGCAGAAGCGGCTCCCGCACCCATTCCCGAAGATATCCTTCTTCTCCGTGAGATCCGTGACAGCTTGAAGAATAAAAAAGACTGATGGAAAACTGTTTATTCTGTAAAATAATAAGCGGCGATATTCCGTCGTCAAAGGTCTATGAGGATGAAAAATGTTATGCCTTCAAAGACATAAATCCGCAAGCACCGGTACATATTCTTGTTGTACCTAAGGAACATATTGCATCGGTAGATGAGATAACAGCTGAAAACAGCGTATATGTTGCGAAAATTTTTGAAGCAATACCCACGATTGCAAAAAATGCGGGACTTACAAACGGATACCGTATTGTTTCAAATTGCGGTGATGATGCTTGCCAAACGGTGAAGCATTTACACTTCCATGTTATCGGCGGCAAACAGCTTGCCGGAGAAATGGCGTAAATTTCAATAATTTAAAATCGGGAATGTCATACACATTCCCGATTTTTTATATACAAACATAAAAACGAACAGTATTTCATATAATGAACCGTCAATTATTTTAAGGCGGTTTTTATTTTTGAAAGTTGTTAAGAAGTTTTTTATAAACGGAATTGTGCTTACCGTTACATCGGTTTTCATGCGGTTTGTTTCTGTGGTGTTCAATGTTTACATAACAAATAAGATAGGCTCTGTCGGAATGGGGCTGTTCTCGCTTGTCTTATCTGTTTATACATTCGGTGTTACTTTTGCGACCTCCGGGGTACATCTTGCCTCAACACGGCTTGTTTCTCAGGAATTGGTAAGAGGCTCGGGTGCAGGTGTAAGATCCTCCATGCAAAAATGTCTTCTTTACAGCGTGATTTTCGGAACAACGGCATGTGCACTGCTTTTTTACTTTTCCGAAGCAATAGCGCTTAATTGGCTGTGCGATATACGTGTGTTGAAATCTCTTAAAATTTTAGCATTCTCTTTACCGTTTTTGTCAATTTCATCAGCTCTCGGCGGATATTTCTGTGCAGTACGCAGAGTAATCAAAAATGCTGTTACAAATATTCTTGAACAGTTCATAAGAATATTCATAACCGTTATGCTACTTGTGACAGCGAGAGGAAACAACGTTGAAGATGCAACCGTTTCGGTAGTCATCGGTATGTGTGTGTCCGAGGTGCTTGCATTTTTTGTATCGTTTTTACTGTATATCTTTGATTTGAAAAAAAGCACAAAGCAACTTACAGCAGAGCCATCATCGAATATAACCATACGGCTTTTGAAAATGTCGCTTCCCGTTGCGTTTTCCGCGTATATTCGTTCTGCACTTGTAACATTTGAAAATCTTTTGATACCGAAAGGCCTTGTAAAAGGCGGTGCAGGAAGTGATGCGGCGCTTTCATCATACGGTACGATATCAGGTATGGTTTTTCCGGTGATATTTTTTCCGCTCGCATTTTTATCGGCATTTTCATCGCTTGTTGTACCTGAAATAACGAGATACAAGGAATGTGGAGAAAAAAGACACATTGACTATGTTACCAAAAGGATTTTTAAGCTTACGCTTATTTTTTCGGTCGGTATCGCAGGGATATTTATTTACTTTTCCGATACTCTTGGAATATTGCTTTATGACAGTAAAGAAGCGGGGTTTTACATAAAAATATTTGCTGCTCTCATTCCTGTTATGTATCTTGATAATTCAATTGATGCAGTACTCAAAGGAATGGGAGAACAGATATATTCCATGCGATACAACATCATAGATGCGTTTGTTTCGGTTATACTTGTTTACTTTTTACTCCCGCCGCTCGGTATAAACGGATATGTGATCGTGGTATACGTATGCGAACTTATAAACGCAGCTCTTTCAATGCAA
The DNA here is from genome assembly GCA_045636245.1 of Eubacteriales bacterium. Classification (GTDB taxonomy): domain Bacteria; phylum Bacillota; class Clostridia; order Oscillospirales; family CAG-272; genus RGIG7213. The sequence continues at coordinate 2,990 of JAZTXA010000115.1, forward strand.
AGGCTTTTGAAAATATTGACACTGAAAGTTAATATATTTTCCGACGTATTTGCACCTATTTTAAGCATAGTGGGCGCCACAGGATTGTGTAAGCTTTTGTTTTTCGTTTTCGATATAAGCTTTTCATTTGCTCTCTCGATGTGCATAAGCGGAATTATGGTGTGCATTATTCTGTACTATATTTTTCTGCGGGTTACGTACTGCATATCCGACGATGATAAAAAATGGTTTCTTGGTATTTTCAAAAGAAATAAAAATGCATAATTTTCATTTAAAACACCACTTTTTTCGATAAATCTATTGCATTTTTATTCAATCCGTGATATTATATTAATAAATATAATTAGATTCTACCGCAAAGCGGTATACAACGGAGAAAATATTATGTATAACAAAGTACCGTCTAATCTTGATTTTCAGTCGCGTGAAAAAGCAACTGAAAAATTCTGGACAGAAAACAAAATATTTGAAAAAAGCATAGATATCCGTGAAGGTGGAGAAAACTTCACTTTCTACGACGGTCCCCCCACGGCAAACGGTAAGCCCCATATCGGTCACGTGCTTACACGTGTTATCAAGGATATGATCCCGAGATACAGAACGATGAAAGGTTATCACGTTTTGCGTAAAGCAGGATGGGATACACACGGTCTTCCTGTTGAGCTTGAGGTTGAAAAGCTTCTCGGTCTTGACGGTAAGGAGCAGGTTGAGCAGTACGGTCTTGAACCCTTTATAACCAAGTGTAAGGAAAGCGTTTGGAAGTACAAGGGAATGTGGGAAGACTTTTCGGGTACTGTCGGATACTGGGCAGATATGAACGACCCTTATGTTACCTACACAAATGACTTTATCGAATCTGTATGGTGGTCGCTTAAAAAGGTATACGATGACGGTCTTCTTTATAAGGGCTTCAAAATAGTTCCTTATTGCCCCCGTTGCGGAACACCCCTTTCCTCGCATGAGGTTGCGCAGGGCTATAAGGACGTGAAAGAAAAGTCTGCAATTGCTAAATTCCGTGTCAAGGGCGAAGATAATGTGTATTACCTTGCATGGACAACAACACCGTGGACACTTCCTTCAAACGTTGCACTTTGTGTAAACGCTAAAGAGGATTATGTTAAGGTTTTTGCGAATGATGAATATTACATTCTTGCCGAAGCACTCGTATCAAATGTTGTCGGCGAATGTGAGGTAATTGAAAGATACACAGGTGCAGAACTTGAAGGCAGAGAATACGTTCCGCTTTTCGATTTCGTAAAGCCCGATGAAAAGGCATTTTACATCACATGCGCCGAATACGTAACACTTACAGATGGTACGGGTATCGTTCACATTGCGCCCGCTTTCGGTGAAGATGACGCACAGGTTGGAAGAAAGTACGGACTTCCTTTTGTTCAGCTCGTTGATGCAAAGGGCTGTATGACAAAGGAAACACCTTGGGAGGGAACATTCTGTAAGGATGCCGACAAGGATGTTCTTTATGATCTTAAGGTCAGAGGACTTTTGTTCAAAACATTACCCTTTGAGCATTCGTATCCCTTCTGCTGGCGCTGCGACACACCCCTTATATACTACGCAAGAAACACTTGGTTCATCAGAATGACCGAGGTTAAGGACAAGCTCCTTAAAAATAACGATACAATTAACTGGATCCCCGAAACAATAGGTACGGGACGATTCGGTGAATGGCTCAAAAACGTTCAGGACTGGGGTATTTCCCGAGACAGATATTGGGGCACACCTCTTAACATCTGGGAATGTCCCTGCGGACACCGCCACAGCATAGGCAGCATTGCAGAGCTTAAGGAAATGTCCGATAACTGTCCCGATAATATAGAGCTTCACCGTCCTTATATCGATGAAGTAACTATCAAATGTCCTGTTTGCGGCGGTGAAATGCACCGCGTGAAGGAAGTTATCGACTGCTGGTACGATTCAGGCGCTATGCCTTTTGCACAGTGGCACTATCCCTTCGAAAACAAAGATCTGTTCGATCAGAATTTCCCGGCTGACTTTATCTCTGAGGCTGTTGACCAGACGAGAGGATGGTTCTACTCACTTCTCGCTATCTCAACTCTCATATTTGATAAAGCGCCCTATAAGAATGTTATCGTTCTTGGTCACGTTCAGGACGAAAACGGACAGAAGATGTCAAAATCCAAGGGTAATGCGGTTGACCCGTTTGACGCCCTTGAAAAACACGGCGCAGATGCTATTAGATGGTATTTCTACTCCAACAGCGCACCTTGGCTTCCCAACCGTTTCCATTCTGCCGCTGTTACGGAAGGTCAGCGCAAGTTTATGGGAACACTTTGGAACACATATGCGTTCTTCGTGCTTTACGCAAATATTGATAATTTCAATGCTTCGGATTATACACTTGACAAGAGCAAGCTTTCGGTTATGGATAAGTGGATACTGTCCAAGCTCAATTCACTTATAAAGACGGTTGACGGTTATCTCGGTGATTACAAAATAACAGAAACAGCACGTGCGATGGAAAAGTTTGTTGATGAGCTTTCCAACTGGTACGTACGCCGTTGCCGTGAAAGATTCTGGGCAAAAGAGCTTACAGATGATAAAATTGCGGCTTATATGACACTTTATACATCCCTTGTTACATTCATCAAACTTGCAGCCCCCCTCATTCCTTTTATGACAGAGGATATTTACAGAAATCTCGTTGCGCTTAACGATAAAACAGCCCCCGAAAGCGTTCATCTTTGCGACTATCCTGTAGCAGATGAGTCACTCATCAACAAGGATCTTGAGGCCGAAATGGACGAAGCGGCTGAAATAGTTGCTCTCGGACGTGCGTGCAGAAATGCGGCTGTTATAAAGAACAGACAGCCTCTTTCCGAAATGTTCATCAATGCCGAAAGCAAGCTCAACGAATATTACACAGAGATAATCAAAGATGAGCTTAATGTAAAGTCCGCATCGTTTGTTGACGATATGCGTGCATTTACGACATTTACATTCAAGCCGCAGCTTAAGACACTCGGAAGAAAGCTCGGTAAGCTTATAAACGAATGCCGTGAGGTACTCAATAATATTGACGGTAACGCCGCTATGGACGAGCTTGATTCAACAGGTAAGCTGAAGCTTACACTTTCAGGCGAGGTTTATGAGCTTGAGCGTGACGATCTTCTCATCGAATCGGGTAAGGTCAGCGGTTTTGAATCTGTTTCCGACAGAGGAATTACAGTCGTTCTTAACACAACGCTTACAGAAGAGCTTATAGAAGAAGGATTTGTCCGTGAAATCATTTCCAAGATCCAGACAATGCGTAAGGGTGCCGGATTTGAAGTTATGGATAAGATAACCTTGAATATAACCGGCGCGGATAAGATATCCGAGGTTATAAAGCGTAATGCTGAAAAGATATCTTCAGATACTTTGACTGATGAAATCGTTTATTCAGAAGGCGGAAACTATACAGCTGATTGGAACATAAACGGTGAAAATGCAACATTCGGTGTTACAAAAAGGAACTGAAATATGAAAAGAAGCGAAGCGAGAGAATGGGCATTTAAACTCATATTCGAAAGCCAGTTTCATCCTGAGCTGACTTTTGCAGAACTGTATGAAAATGCCGAAGGTATCGAAGGATTTCAAAAAGATAAATTTATTGAAACTCTTTTCGAGGGGGTGAGCGCATGCTCACCCGACCTCGATGAGCTTATAGGAAAATATTCAAAGGGATGGTCGTCAGAGAGAATGTCAAAGGTTTCCTTGGCGATTTTAAGACTTTCCGTGTTTGAGCTTAAATATCTTGAAGATGTGCCTATGAGTGTTTCTATAAACGAAGCAGTAGAGCTTGCAAAGAAATATGACAGCGACGACGCACCGTCGTTTATTAACGGTGTATTGAATACACTTGCCAAAGCAGAGAATTTTGCATGAAAACTCTTGGCATAGATACAAGTAATTATACAACATCAGCGTCAATTTGCGAAAACGGAATAATTACAGAAAACGTCCGTATCATTTTGGAAGTTGCAAAAGGCGGCGTCGGGTTAAGACAGTCCGATGCCGTTTTTGCCCATATAAAAAACATTCCGACTCTTATGGAGCGTTTAAGTTCTGATCTGTCGGATATTGATGCTGTCGGTGTGAGCAGTAAACCGCGAGATGTTTCAGGCTCATATATGCCGTGTTTTTTGTCGGGCGTAAGTGTTGCAACGGCGATAGCACGTACACTTAACGTCCCTCTTTATGAGTTTTCTCATCAGTCCGGACATATTAAGGCGGCAATGTACTCCGCAGGTGTCAACTTCACCGATACGTTTTACGCATATCATCTGTCAGGCGGCACATTTGAGCTTTTGGAGGTTACTCCTGTAAATAACGGATACAGCGTTGAAATCGTCGGCGGAAGCCGTGATGTTACAGCAGGACAGCTTATTGACAGAGTAGGGGTAAAATTAGGTCTTAAATTTCCGTGCGGTGCGGAGCTTGAAAAGCTCGCCGGTACTTTTAACGGAAAACTGCCTAAACCGAAAATATCCGTAAACACTACATTTTGTAACATGTCAGGCGGCGAAAACCTGTGTCAAAAGCTTATAAACGAAAATGCCTCACCTCAGATGGTGGCATCGTATCTTACAGAGTTTATACGTCTGACACTTGAAAAAATGACGGACAATCTTTTGATTTCATCAAAATCACATAATATTATTTTTTCCGGAGGTGTTTCATCGAATAAAACGCTGTCCGGATTTATGAAGAAAAAATACAATGCATATTGTGCAGAACCTCAATTTTCACAAGATAATGCCGCGGGAATTGCACTTTTATGTATGGAAAAATTAAATGAACGCTAAAAAAGATAAAATAATACTCAGCGTATCAAAGCTTAACGAATATGTTAAGATGCTGCTTGAAAACTCACCTGTGCTTACAAACGTGTACGTATCGGGTGAAATTTCAAATTTTAAACTTCATATCGCAAGCGGTCATATATACTTTACGCTTAAGGATGCACTTTCGTCTATCAAAGCTGTAATGTTCAAATCATCGGCTGAAAAACTTGCTTTTGTACCGAAGGACGGTATGAAAGTTATTGTTTACGGAAGGGTATCGTCATATGTACGTGACGGTGTCTATCAGATATATGTCACTCAAATCGTTCCCGAGGGGATAGGACAGACCGCCCTAAAGTTGGAACAGCTTAAGGAAAAGCTTGCAAATGAGGGTTTATTTGATGCAGGTTACAAAAAACAGCTTCCCGAATATCCCAACAAGGTTGGTGTAATAACATCTCCCGTCGGTGCCGCTATAAACGATATTTTAAATGTTTCCAAAAGGCGGTATCCGTCAGCTGAAATTTTGCTTTATCCTGCGATAGTACAAGGAGATGAAGCTGAAGGCTCACTTGTTTCGGGGATCGAATACTTTACAAATAACCCTTGCGTCGATGTAATAATCATTGGACGAGGCGGCGGCTCAGGCGAAGACCTTTTTGCTTTCAATTCGGAAAAACTCGCCCGTGCTATATTCAAATGTCCTGTTCCCGTGATATCCGCTGTCGGACACGAGCATGATTATTCAATATCAGACATGGTTGCCGACATGCGTGCACCGACACCTTCAGCTGCGGCGGAGATTGCACTGCCGGACCAAGAAGAACTTAAAGAGTC
>JAZTXA010000116.1:0-16238 GCA_045636245.1 Eubacteriales bacterium
GAAAAATGAAGATTTTTATCGATACAGCCAATATCAATGAGATCAAGACAGCTTATGATCTCGGTATCGTAGAAGGCGTTACAACAAACCCTTCCATCATCGCTAAAGAAGGCAAGAAGTTCGAAGATGCTATCAAGGAGATCGACAACATCGTTTCCGCTGATACACTTATCTTCGGCGAAGTTATTTCTCTCGATGCTGACGGTATGTGCAAAGAAGCTGCTGAAATCAAGAAGATCCGTGAAAACATGATCATCAAGATTCCTATGTGCGCAGAAGGTCTTAAGGCAGTTTCCCGCCTTTCCAAGGAAGGCTACAGAACTTGCGTTACACTTTGCTTCTCCGCTGGTCAGGCGCTTCTCGCTTCCAACGCAGGCGCAACATACGTTGCACCCTTCCTCGGCAGAGTTGACGATATAGGCTGGAACGGTCTTGACCTCGTTACAGAGATCGCTGATATGTTCGCTATCCAGAACAGCACAACACAGATCGTTGCTGCATCCACACGTCACCCTGTTCACGTTATTGAGCTTGCTAAGGCAGGTGCAGACGTTGCAACAGTTCCTTTCAAGGTTATCATGCAGATGGTTGACCACCCCCTCACACAGAGCGGTCTTGAAAAGTTCATGAAGGACTGGGCTACAATTCCCCAGTAATCAAAATGAATAAAAATAGGGAATGCGCAAGCATTCCCTTTTTTATGCCATATGGTTAGCACATTTTCTATCATATTTCCGTAGGAAATATGCTCCCTTTGTCTGCGGGGCGGCTCGTACCGAGCCGTGGGGGGCGCAGACAGGGCGCTTGTATGCAATATTATCTAAAAACAACAAAAAATATTGACTTTTCGACACGGTTATGCTATACTGATTACGCTACACGAACTGAATAATTAAAATTAGGGGTATTTTATTTTTTTACAAGGGATAATTGTACCTTTTTTTGTCTATAACAATTTTTAGAATTTTGTAAAATCGCAAATCCTATGAAATTGTTATGGTTATAAGATATACCCTGATTATTTCCGTTTGTGTATCAACAATCGGGGTTTGCGTTTTTTGGTGCGGTGACTTTGGTTGCCGTGCTTTTTAATTATTTCAGTGCACAAGCTACCGCATCGGAGGAGGATTTATGAGTATTAAAAAAGCTTTATCGATTGTTATTGCAGGTTTGATGTTGATTTTGTCAGTTTCATTGTCTGTCGGTGCCTTAGTTGGCATCCCATTGCGCGGTGTATGGCGAAATACCAAAATGGTTGACATCTATAGTCTGATTTATCAAAAAAACGGCGAAACGGTGCAAAAATACAATCCTTTTTACGGTGAGTCTATTTTGTTGCCGTCGGGAACTGATAAAATAACTGTAAGAGGTTATGTAACGTCTGATATTGCGGACGTTACAGGTCTTGCATATAGTATTAACGGCGGAGAAAAAATTATGGATCCCAACGCTAAATTGGAATCTGAACCGCCTCATCCCGCATATAAAGATAAATATATGTATTATATTACGATTGATATACCGCTTTCCGAAGGCTCGCAAATGGTAAGAATATATGCAAAGTATACAGATGGAGCATTTGAAAATATTGGAGCCGGAGAGATAGTGAACGGCGAAAAAACAAGTTACACAGATAATTATATTCCTGAATATTTATCGGGAAAAAACGGAAGTACAAGCTGGAAACTGGATACTGACGGAACACTTACCATAAGCGGCACGGGTGAGATCACTACATTTGAATGGAAAGAAGAAGCATTTGTTGTCAAAAAAATAATAATCGAAGAGGGAATTACATCTATACCGCAATATACGTTTTCAAATCATTATAATGCCGAAAGTATCTCCTTGCCTGATTCGCTTATAAATATAGGTAACTATGCTTTCGAATATTGTGAAAAACTCGGCGATATAGTTATACCGGATAATGTAGAAAGCATAGGACAAGCCGCATTCAGCTTTTGCTCAAATATTCAAAAACTGAAGATTGGCAAAAATGTCAAGAGGATAGGAAGTCATGCTTTCGCTGACTGTAATTCTCTTTATTCTATCTCCTTCGGTGATCAAATCGAAAATATAGATGCAACCTCATTTATCAATACAGCGTATTACAATGACGAAAAAAATTGGGAAAATTCATTATTGTATCTGGGAAAACATCTGCTGTTTGCTAAAGTTGATATTTCGGGGCATTGTTCAATTAAAAACGGTACGGCATTTATTGCAGGAAATGCATTTTATGCCAGAGAAAATCTTACATCGGTCACTATACCGGGAAGCGTTGAAACAGTATTGGATTCTGCATTTTTCTCTTGTAATAATTTAAAGACTGTTAAAATAGAAAACGGTGTGAAAAACATAGCTGATTCGGCATTTTACGGATGCTATCGCTTGGAAACGCTTACTATAGGTAATACTGTTAAAAATATCGGAATTGTTGCTTTTGCGCATTGTCCCGCACTCCGAGAGGTTAAAATACCCAACAGTGTTGAAAATATAGGAAATGGTGCTTTTGGCAGTTGCGAAAATCTTAAATCGATTACTGTCGGTAAGGGAGTTAAAACCCTGGGAGATGGCGCATTTCAATCTCCCAATGTCACTGATATATATTATCTCGGAAGCAGGGAAGAGTGGATAAAAATATCAAAAGGTGATCCTGTGGACGATGTTTATTATGAAGCAACAATTCATTATAATGCGAAAACTCCTTCCGAATTTAACACCGCCACAACGGATGCTCCCGTGACAGATGATCCTATAGAAAATGATTTACCTATTGTTACCGGTGCGCCTGTTATAACTGATGATCCCGTTGAAACAAGTGTAACCGATATTACGGATACTGATGTTATGACTGATGATATAATGACGACACCTGCGGAAATAACCGAAAACACGACGGATGACAGTATACCGTCCGAAAGCGAAATTGGCACTGAAAAAGTCGATGATACAAAAACCACAGAAACAGACGGAGAAAATGGCGGCGAGGATAAAAGCTCACCTTTGCCTATCATTATAACGGTTGCTGCTGTCACTGTATGCGTTGCTGTCGGCATCGTTTTCGTAATAAAAAAGAAAAATTGAGTTATATTTTTGCTGTTAGTGTTTTAAACAAATGCCCCGACCGCCACCCCCCTCTGCGGCGGGGCATAGATTTCCTGCGGAAATCTGCTTACAGAACCTAAAAACACACATAAAAAAACTGACACCTGTGAGTGTCAGTTTTTTATATTCAATAAATATATCAGATTAAACATGCCAAACAGCAATGATATTACTCGTTTTAGTTTTATGTTAAAATATATTTATTAAAGCACTAAGGCTGTTAGGACTTATTTTGCGTAGTCCACCGCACGGCTTTCACGTATCATATGGATCTTTATCTGTCCGGGATACTCAAGCTCACTTTCAATTTTCTTGGCGATCTGTCTTGCGACCACGATCATCTGCTCGTCATTGACCTCTTCGGGCTTGACCATTATACGGATCTCACGACCCGCCTGAATTGCATAGGATTTTTCAACTCCGTTAAAGCTCTTTGAAATTTCTTCAAGCTTCTGCAGACGTTTGATGTAATTTTCAAGATCCTCACGTCTTGCGCCGGGACGAGCTGCTGAAATTGCATCAGCTGCCTGAACGAGCACTGCAATGATCGTCTGCGCTTCAACATCACTGTGATGCGCTTCGATGGCGTGTACGATCTCTTTATTTTCCTTGTATTTTCTTGCGATATCAACACCGATCTGAACGTGTGAGCCTTCAATTTCCTGTGTCATCGCCTTACCGATATCATGCAAAAGACCTGCACGTCTTGCAAGGTTTACATCAACACCGAGCTCTGATGCCATGATGCCTGCAAGGTAAGCGACCTCCATTGAGTGATTCAGTACGTTCTGACCGTAGCTTGTACGGTATTTCAGTCTGCCGAGCAGTCTTACAAGCTCGGAATTGATTCCGTGAATGCCTGTTTCAAACACAGCGCGTTCACCCGCCTGCTTAATTGCAACGTCAACCTCACGTTTTGATTTTTCAACGGTTTCTTCGATCCTTGTGGGATGTATTCTGCCGTCGGAAATAAGCTTTTCGAGTGTAAGGCGTGCAACCTCACGTCTTACGGGATCAAAGCTTGACAGTGTTATTGCTTCGGGTGTGTCGTCGATTATAAGATCGACACCTGTGAGAGTTTCTATCGTTCTGATGTTTCTGCCCTCACGTCCGATTATTCTGCCCTTCATTTCATCGTTGGGAAGTGCAACAACCGATACGGTTGCCTCCGCAACATGATCAGCCGCACATTTCTGAATAGCAAGCGAAATAATGTTCTTTGCCTTTGTTTCCGCTTCTTCCTTGAACTGTGCTTCGATCTCTCTGATCTTTGCGGCTTCGTCGTGTCTGACTTCCGCTTCGATCTTTTCAAGTAATTCCGCCTTTGCTTCTTCCGCTGTGAGACCTGCGATCTGCTCAAGCTTTTCTTTCTGTGCCTGCTTCAGCTTTTCGATCTCTTCGGTAAGTTCCGTGTTTTCGCGTATCTTTTTATTCAGTGTCTCTTCTTTTTTCTCAAGCGATTCGTACTTTTTGTCAAGTGCTTCCTCTTTGGCAACTGCCCTTGATTCAAGGCGTGACACTTCTTTTCTGCGTTCCTTGATATCTCTGTCTGCTTCTGCTTTCTGGCGGAGAATATCTTCTTTTGCTTCAAGCAAAGCTTCTTTTTTCTTCGTTTCGGCAGCTTTTGCCGCTTCATCAAGGATCTGCTTTGCTTTTTCTTCTGCAGAGCCTATCGCCGCTTCAGCGACTTTTTTGCGGTAAACTATACCTATAACGATACCGACAGCAAGGAATACGACGGAACAAACAACGGCGATGATTATTGCTATTGTTGTGTCCATAATTCCAACAATTAACCTCCTTTTCTGTTGATTTTATACAAATAGGTGAGATATATCATACCTCACCTATTATTATAATAAAAACAATCTGTTTTGTCAACAGTTAAACAAAGCAAAATATGTGTTTTTTAATAAATTTTTCCTTTATATTACGTTATTTTTTACTGAAATCAAACGGAAGCGTAATTTCTTTTGTGCCTTCATACTCTTTTATGTGGTGTTTTACACCGAGTTCTTTCATCCATCCCTGTGTGATTATTGTCTTGAACGTGTGCGTGTTATAGCCGCCTCCCGCATCGTTATCCCACAGCCATTTGGGAGTCGGCCAAAGGCACATTTTGGGTTTAACAGCCTTATAAAAATCAAAATTTACACCGTTTTGTCCATGGTGAGCCATCTGAACGATATCGCATTTCAGTTTTTCAGGGGTGTGTATTTCAAGCACACGCTGACCTGACTGCTCGGCAAGGTCGCCAAGGAAGAAAACCTTCTGGTTTTCGGCAGTCATTATAAACGCCATTGTTGTGTTGTTTATCAGTTCCTCTGTAAATTTGTCCTCACTGACATAAATTATCTCAAAAGTGACATTGTCAATATTGATAATATCACCGATTTCAGCCACGTGCACAATATCGCCGAGTGCCTTTTCAATAATGTCTGTGCTTTCCTTTGCGTATCCGTAGGCTGTGACCGTATTGTAAAAGTCATCATCGATAAGATGCCAAACGACTTTCTTTACATCGATCTTATCGGCATGGTTACGCATTATTTCTCCGAATGCGTCTGCGTGGTCGATGTGGCTGTGTGTTACAAACCAACAGTCAACAGCGGGCTTTTCACCGCCTGTCAGTGAATAAAGAAAATCAAGAAGAGAACATGCGTCCCCGGTATTTCCGCCGTCAACAACGATGAGCTTGCCGCTGTCCGTTCTGATAACGTATGACATCATTTGTATGGGTGTTGCAGAATGTATTTGATAAAGTGATGTACTCATTAAAAAAACCTCTCTTTCAAACAAAACTGTACCACAAATTATCCCAAAAGTCAATAACATACGCTTGACAAAAAACGGTAACGGGTATATAATCTTACCGAGATGAAAGGCGGAATTTATGAAGATAACAGACATACATTCACACACATATTTCAGCGCATGCGGCGCTGACAAGCACGAAGACACAATTGAAGCGGCAATCAAGGGCGGAATCGAGGTATTCGGTATTTCCGACCATTGTTACGGAATAGGTGACAGACGTGAGGAATATTGCTGTATAATATATGAAATGAAAGAAAAATACAGAGGGCAAATAAAGCTTCTTTGCGGCATTGAAATTGCCACAGTCCCCGGACTTGGTGTATACGATCCCGAAAATCTTCTGCCCGAATTTGAATATTGCTTGATTGAGCATATCGACCGCCCCGAAAGCACCGTCGGTGAGGGGATATTTGAATATGTCAAGAGATTTCCGTGCAAGACGGGAATTGCACATACCGACCTTATCGGTATGGCGAAAAACAAAGGCTATGATCCCACGGAATTTTTGCACAAGTTTGCCGAGGCGGATATCTTCTGGGAGATGAACGTAAATTATGACAGCATACACGGTTTTAACGAACACGAATACACTCTTAATTTCCTCGGAAGCCGTGAAACACAAAAGATCGTGCGTGATTCGGGAATCAAGCTGACAGTCGGCTTTGACGGCCACCGTGTCTATGATTATGCCCCCGAAAGAGTACGCACGATGAATGAGTTTATATTTAAAAACGGCTTTAACATTCAAGAGTTTTAATGCTGTTTACACCTTAATTTTTGAAAAAATTCGGAAAGAAGCGACATCGCTTCTTTTTCCATTATGCCTCCAATCACCTCAGGGTGGTGGTTAAATGGAAAAGTATTTAAATCGGCAACGGAGCCGAAAGCCCCCGCCTTTACATCGGGCGCACCGTAAAACACACGGTCAAGCCTTGCATTTATGATCGCCCCTGCGCACATTACGCACGGTTCAAGTGTTACAAAAATGTCGCATCCGCACAGCCGCCAGCCGCCGAGTGCTTTGCAGGCGTTGTCAATGGCGCTTATTTCTGCATGGTGAAGTGCATTTTTTTCACTTTCCCTTGTATTGTGCCCTTTTGCGACGATCTTTCCGTTTTTAACGATGACCGCCCCGACGGGAACTTCGTTTTTAACAAGTGCCTTTTCCGCCTCGGAAAGGGCTTCTTTCATAAAATACGATATTTCTTCATAAGTATAAGCCATAATTACCTCTGTATCGGTTGGATCGCAAGCAAAGCAAAAAGAATACAAACGACCGCATAAAAAATGACAAGCGGGGATATTTTACAAAACCGCAGCTTTTCTCTGAAATAACCGTTTTTGTAAAGTATTACAGCGCATAAAACGCCGATGGGGACAATAAATATCCCTGCTTTTAAAAACGATGAAAAGGGAACATCCGCGCCCATATAGGAAAGAAGAAAAGCCGAAAGATTGTTTAAAAAATGCATAAGCACGGCAAAGAATATCGAACCTGTTCTTACCGTGAAATATCCGAAAACAAGCCCGCACAGAAACGCAAACGGTATCTGCATGAGGTTCATGTGGAAAAGTGCAAACATGAGAGAGGAAAATATTACAGCACCGCTTTTACCAAACGGCAAGACCGAACCCAAAACAAGCCTCCGCATGAGTATTTCTTCAAGAATCGGCGGTAAAATGACAAGATGGATAAATGAAATTATAATCGACGGAATATCTGAATATATCGGAAGACCTGCACTTATTCCGTAACCGATGCGTTCAAACACCTCCGACAAAGCAGATGAAAAAACATTTCCTGTGTATATCGCACATAAGGCGAAGATGACACACAAAAACGGCATTTTCGGAAAGGTATGAGTATCTTTTTCCTTCACATCTGTGCATGACGAAAGGTACACTGCACAAAGTGCCATAGAAATACCGTATGACATCATATTGAGTAAGGCTGTCAAAAATCCCTCATTCGGTGAAATGAATGAAAAAAGCATTTGGCAAAGCAAAAAAATATACAGCGAGATTACGACTGTATTTTGTTTTTTATACAATTTACCGCCTCCTTTTTCAATATATGACCATTGTACATCACTATTCAAAAAAAATCAACACTTATTCACAAAAAAGTAAAAAAGAAAAAGGCGAAAGTATAGTTTTTTGAACTTTTTATGCAAAATGTACGAAATGCCCGAAAGATTTTTGTCTATAACCACGGTGTCAAAGTGATGTGAAAACGGACGGAAAAACTTGATTTGTTTAAAAAAACGGAGTATAATAGAAGGAGCGTGTGAAAAAAACAAACAAAAACGCACTTTAATGGAGAATCTAATGGTTAAGATAAGAAGTACGGCAGAAAGGATATACGGATGGATACGCTGTAATCCGATAAAAGCCGTGAAGACAGCTGTTATATCGGCAATGTGCTGTGCAGGTGCCGCATATATGTGGTACATGTGTACATTCACTGCCGTGACTGTAGCATATGCTGACGGTGTACGCATTGGTGCTGTCAATTCAGCCGATGTGTTCGCACCCGTGATGCAGGCGTCAAACGATGCCGGACTGATCACATACCCGCCGGCAAAGACACCGAATATCACTTTTGAAGTCAGTCTTGAGAGAGAGCCTGAAACGCTTTCGCAAAAACAGATATATGAAAAGGTATACGCGGTGGCAACAGACGGTTACCGCGCTATGTACGGGCTTTATGTAGACGGAAAATTTTCCGCCGCGGGTGAAAGCCGTGAAATGCTGAACGGTATTGTAAAGACCGTTGAAGACGGCATTAAGGCGCAGTGCGGGGATGATGCGCAGATAACATCGTCGATTGAGATTAAAAAGGTTCATTGCAAGGGTGAATATGCGCACACATCCGAGAGGATACTTGCACAGCTTTCGGGCGGACTTTCATATACGGATATTTCCGAGGGCGAAGATATTTTCAACATTTTCTTTGAAGAGGATGCGGATAAATCGTTTGCACCCGACATTTCAAATTCAAATACTTCCTCCGGAATAAGCACGAATTATGATGCACAGATACAGACAAAGTATGTGACAGTAAGCGAGGAAATACCGTTTGATACTGTGTATGAGCAGACGGAAAGATATTTCAAAGGTACATATATAAAGAAAAACGACGGCGAAAACGGCATAAAAACAGTAACATATGAGATCAGATACGAAAACGGCAAGGAGATTTCACGCACCGCCGTTGAAGAATCGGTTCTTTTGCTGCCTGTTGACAAAACGGTTTATATGGGTATTAAAGAAAAACCCAAGACCGCATCTACAGGTGAGTTTATATGGCCGCTTAAAAAAGGCGATTATATTATAACAAGTGACTACGGATACAGAAACGATGATGATGTAAGCGGTTATCATGACGGACTTGATCTGGGTGCGGATAAAGGAACGACCATATCTGCCGCAGACGGCGGACGAGTCATTGTTGCCGAAACGCACAGAAGCTACGGCATATATGTTATCATACAGCATGACGACGGCACAAAGACAGTTTATGCGCATATGTCAAAGCGTTCGGTTTCCGTCGGTGACAGGGTATATCAGGGTCAGAAGATAGGCGAGGTTGGTTCAACCGGTTACTCCACGGGCGACCATTTGCATTTTGAGATCATCAAAAACGGTAATAAAGTAGACCCCGAAAAATATTTACCCAAAAGATAAGCCGTATTATTTTACCGCCCCGTTTTTCGGGGCGGTTTATTGTTGACTTTTTGGGGTAATGTGGTATAATAGTATCGGTATACAAAACGAAAGGAAAAATTATGAAGTACGATGTATTGATAATAGGTGCAGGCCCCGGCGGTATATTTTCCGCGTATGAGCTTATAAAACTGAATCCCGAATTAAAGGTGGCTGTTTTTGAAGCAGGTCATGCACTTGATAAGCGCAAATGTCCTATAGACGGGGAAAAGATCAAAAGCTGTATCGGCTGTAAGACATGCTCTATTATGAGTGGTTTCGGAGGAGCCGGCGCATTTTCTGACGGTAAATACAATATAACAAACGATTTCGGCGGTACTTTGTACGAATATATCGGCAAGAAGCATGCTCTTGAGCTTATGAGGTATGTCGATGATATCAATATGCAGTACGGCGGAGAGGGCACAAAGCTTTATTCCACAACGGGGACAAAGTTCAAGAAGCTGTGTGTGCAGAACGATCTGCACCTGCTTGATGCTTCCGTGCGCCATTTAGGCACGGATATAAATTACATTGTGCTTGAAAATATATATGCATATCTTAAAGACAAAGTAACCTTCTTTTTCGATACACCCGTAGACACTGTTTCCGTTATCGACGGCGGATATAAGGTGACGTGTAAAGACGGCGAATATACGTGTAAATACTGTATCGTTTCCGTCGGAAGAAGCGGAAGCAAAAGGATGGAAAGTGTCTGCCGTGACCTTGATATTGAGGTCAATTCAAACCGTGTCGATATCGGTGTAAGGGTTGAGCTTCCCGCGGAAGTATTTTCTCATCTTACAGATGAGCTTTACGAAAGTAAGATAGTCTACAGAACGAGCAAATACGGCGATAAGGTACGCACATTCTGTATGAATCCGCGCGGTGTTGTCGTTAACGAAAACACAAACGGAATAATTACAGTAAACGGCCACAGCTATGAAGACCCCGCAAGGCAGACGGAAAATACGAATTTTGCACTGCTTGTGGCAAAGCATTTTTCCGAGCCGTTCCGTGACTCAAACGGATATGCCGAATCAATCGCAAGGCTCAGCAATATGCTCGGCGGCGGTGTCATAATGCAGAGATTTGGCGACCTTATAAGAGGTCAGCGTTCAACCCCGAACAGAATTGAAGAGTCCTTTGTCACACCCACACTCAACGCAACGCCGGGAGACTTGAGTCTGGTGCTTCCCAAACGTATACTTGACGGTATAATCGAGATGATATATGCCCTTGACGAGATCGCACCCGGTACGGCAAACGAGGATACGCTTCTGTATGGTGTAGAGGTCAAGTTCTACAACATGGAGGTGTGTGTTGACAAAAATCTCCAGACAAAATACGAGGGTCTTTATGTCATCGGTGACGGAAGCGGCATCACCCACTCGCTTTCCCATGCCTCCGCAAGCGGTGTGTACGTGGCAAGAAGAATTGCGGAATAATAATCGGCTTTTGTTTTAAGCATTGTATGGCGGGGGCTTGCTCCCGCCGAATTTTATTTGCGAGGAAATGACAAAACGGCGGGATCAAGCCCCCGCCGTACCTTTATTATTTATAATATAATATTGACAATATTAACTGTTAGTGCTATAATACCGAATGTCGATATTATTGTTTTTTTATATAGAAAAGGGGACGGAAAATGTACATTGTTGACAATGCGGTAATTATGGCGGCGGGTACGTCAAGCAGATTTGCCCCGCTTTCATATGAAATGCCGAAGGCGCTTATAACCGTAAAGGGCGAGGTGCTTATTGAAAGACAGATACGCCAGCTTAAAGAAGCGGGCATTGATAAAATATATATTGTTACGGGATATAAGGCGGAGATGTTTTCATATCTTGAAGAAAAATTCGGTGTTCATTTGGTACATAACCCCGACTTTCTGACGAGAAACAATAACGCAAGTATTTATGCCGTAAAGGACGTGGTCAAAAACACTTATATATGCTCTGCGGACAACTATTTTTCGGAAAATCCGTTTGAAAAGAAAGTATCTGACTGCTACTATTCGGCAGTATATGCTGACGGGCAAACGAAGGAATGGTGTATGAAATACGATGAAAATGACACCGTTTATGATGTTAAGATAGGCGGTGAGAACGCTTGGTATATGCTTGGCCACGTATTCTGGAGTGAGGATTTTACAAAGAAATTTCTTGAAATTCTGATTCGTGATTACGACAGGCCCGAAACTGCCGACCTTTTGTGGGAGAACATCTATATAAACAACATCGACAGCCTTGAAATGAAAATAAGAAAATACAAAGACAGTGTTATTTTTGAGTTTGACACGCTTGATGAGCTTCGGGAGTTTGACGAAAGCTACATCAGTGACACACGCTCACAGATATTAAAGAGTGTATGTGCAAAGCTTTCGTGTAACGAAAGTGATATAAAATCCGTCTTATCATATAAGGACAGCACAAATGAAGCCGCAGGCTTTACATTTGCTTATAAAGGAAAAAAATACAAATACTCATACAGCGAAAAAACTTTCAAGGAGGAATAAAAGTGGAAAAAAACAGCGAATATACTGCCGTGAAGCAACTGCTTCAAAAGGTACTTAAAACCGATGATTACAGCGATATTTCCCGCATGGGCGGACTTACAAACCGCACATATAAAGTAACCGTTAACGGGGACGATTATGTAGTTCGTATTCCCGGAGAGGGAACAGAGGAGCTTATCAACCGTAAAGATGAGATGGTAAGCACAAAGCTTGCGTGCGATCTCGGAGTGGATGCGGAGCTGCTTTATTTCGGTGACGACGGCTCAAAGGTGACAAGATACATAAAAGATGCCGTTACTATGTCGGCTGAAACACTTAAAACCGATGAAAATATAAAGCGTATGGCTGACATCTTCAAAAAGGTGCATACATCAGGTGTTAACACGGGTGTACCGTTTGAGGTTTTTGAAATGGCAGGCGGATACGAAAAGATAATTTCCGACAACAATGTACCGATGTATGACGATTATAGTGAGATGAAAAATCACGTTATGGCTGTTAAAAATGAGGTGGATGCTTTGATAGGTGCCGAAAAGGTTCCGTGCCACAATGACCCGCTTTGCGAAAACTGGGTGCTTGGCGGTGAGCGCATGTATCTCATCGATTGGGAATACGCAGGCATGAACGACGGCATGTGGGACGTTGCCGATGTGTCCATTGAAGCAGGCTTCGACGCTGTGTGCGATGAAAAGCTTCTGACAGCATATCTCGGAAAAACTCCGGACGAAAAGGACAAAAAGCATTTCTTGGCAAGTAAAATATACGTTGACTATCTGTGGACGCTGTGGGCGAAAACGAGAGTTCCGTATGACGGTCAGCCCATGGAGGACTGGGCAACGGAAAGATATACACGTCTTAAAGGATTCATAAAAGAATATATGAACATAAACGGAGGAAACAAATAATGGCAGCCGGAATTATTGCAGGTATCACATGGGCTATTGCCTCGTACATTCTCACACTCGCTACGGGTATGGAAGCGTTTTCCGCAGAATCGCTTCTGTTCGTTACATTCATAAGCACGTTCATACACGATGCATCATCCGCTATCTGGTCAACGGCATACAACGGTGTCAGAGGCAATCTTAAAAACGTATGGAACGCTCTTACAAAAACAAAAAGCGGTAAATGGGTAGTTGTTGCCGCAGTTATCGGCGGCCCTGTCGGTATGACGGGCTACGTTATGGCACTTACTTATATGGGTGCATCTGTGGGTGCTGTTGCAAGTGCTGTATTTCCTGCGATAGGCGCAATACTTGCGTACATATTCCTCAAAGAAAAAATGAAGTGGTATCAGTGGGTGTTCCTTATATTCACGCTTTTGGGCGTTTACGGACTCAGCTACTCGCCCGAGCTTAATATCGAAAACTTCTGGCTCGGTCTTCTCGGCGCGGCTATGTGCGCATTCGGCTGGGGTATTGAAGCGGTTATTCTTGCAAAATGCCTGACAGATCCCGAGGTGAAGGATGAATATGCCCTGCAGATACGTCAGACAACGTCAGCTCTTACTTACGCAATTATCATTCTTCCTGTTGTCAAGGGCTGGGGCTTTACAGCTGATCTCTTTACGCCCGACACAAAATGGCTTATTCCCACGATAGTTATAGCGGGACTTTTCGCAACGCTTTCCTATCTTTATTACTACAAGGCAATTTCACAAATAGGTGCATCAAAGGCTATGGCGCTCAATGTAACTTACTGTGCGTGGATAGCTGTTATTCCCTTGGTGCTTGTATTGTTCGGCGGGGCGATGCCCACATTCGGCGCTGTTCAGATAATATGCACCGTAATTGTTCTTGTCTGCGGTATATTTGCCGCGGCTGACTTCAAGGAAATACTTAAAAAGGGCGAATAAATGTAAGGGTGTCCTGTGGCATTATACCGAATGAACCATCGTAGGACGGGGACGCGCGGAATACAAAAAGATAAATGTAAACTTTTAAGTGAAACAAGGTAGTATGGGGCGGCGCAATCAGTTCGCTTTACGAACCGGACGACCCGCAACAAATGAAAACGGGTTTGAAACGGCAGGTAAGCCCTTGCCCTACCACCCCGAATGAAGTAAACAAAAATGGGTATCAAGCGGGAGGATAATATCCTCCCCTATAACATTACCCTGTATTACACAAAAATTATGACCGCACGGCGGTCAACGGAGAAATTTATGTTACTGTATATAGACCCCGGCACGGGGAGTATGCTTTTTACAATACTCATCGGTGTCATTGGCGCAAGTATATTTTCGTTGAGAATGTTCTTCATCAAGTTCCGTTTCCGTCTCGGCGGCGGAAGCGCAAAAACAGATACCAAAAAGACACCTGTTGTCATATTTTCCGACAACAAAAGGTATTGGTCTGTTTTTGAGCCTGTCTGCCGTGAGCTTGACAAAAGAGGAGTTAATACCGTTTATATGACGATGTCGGATGACGACAAGGCTTTGCAAAGTAATTTTGAGCACGTAAGGGCTGAATTTATAGGCTCTGACAGCAAGGCGTTTATGAAGCTGAATTTTCTCAATGCTTCGGTCGTTCTTTCAACAACTCCCGGACTTGAGGTGTATCAGTGGAAGCGTTCAAAGCTTGTTGACTGTTACATACATATCCCCCATGCGGCAAGCGAGATAACACTTTACAGAATGTTCGGCATAGATTACTATGACGCGATACTTTTGTCGGGTGAATATCAGGCAGAGGATGTACGTGCGCTTGAAAAGCTCAGGGGGCTTCCCGAAAAGGAGCTTGTTAAAATAGGCATACCGTATATGGACGAAATGGCAAAAAGACTTGAAAAAGAGGGATGCGTGCATAGTGAGGTCCGCACCGTTCTTCTTGCGCCTTCTTGGGGTAAAAGCGCGATTTTGAGTGTGTACGGCGGAAAAATAATAGACGTGCTTCTGAATACGGGATATAACGTAATAATCCGTCCGCATCCGCAGTCATTTGTATCCGAAAAAGAAATGATAGATAAGCTTATGGCACAATACCCCGAAAGCGACAGACTGCAGTGGAACAGAGATACGGATAACTTTAACGTTCTTTTGCGCTCCGATATACTCATTTCCGACTTTTCAGGTGTTATATTTGACTTTGCGCTTGTTTACGACAAGCCCGTTATATATACCGATCCCGATTTTGATTTAAGTCCCTACGATGCGTGGTGGCTTGATAAACCGCTTTGGACTGCCTCCGCACTTCCAAGGATAGGTCAAAGACTGACGGATGAAAATATGAGCGAGCTTAAAAACGTAATTGATACCTGCCTTGATGATCCCAAATATGCAGAGGGAAGAAAAGCTGTCAAGGCGGAAACTTGGGAGCATTTCGGGCAAGGTGCTGTGCGCACGGTTGATTATATCGTACAAAAATTAGATGAGCTTGCAAAGAAAGGGGAGGAAAACGGATAATGTCATTCTGGTCTGTTATCGAAACGCTGTTTTTGGGACCGCTTAAGCTGATATTTGAAATAATTTTCAGAAATGCAAATTATATTATCGGCAATCCCGGTATGGCTATCATATTTTTAAGCCTTATGATGAACATTCTTGTTCTGCCCCTTTACAAGCGTGCGGATGAAATGCAGGAGCGCACACGTGATATTGAAGCGAAGCTTGCCCCCGGTGTTTCCCATATCAAAAAAACATTCTCGGGTGATGAGAGAATGATGATGCTTCAGACGTATTACAGGCAGAACAACTACAAGCCGACAAATGCGCTTAACGGTTCTGTTTCGTTGCTTCTGGAAATACCGTTTTTCATGGCGGCATATCAGTTTTTGTCGGGGCTTACTGTGCTTGAAGGTGTTCCGTTCGGACCTATCAAGGATCTTGGCGCACCCGACGGACTGCTCGTTATAGGCGGACTTTCAATAAACATCCTTCCTGTGCTTATGACGCTTATAAACGTTATTTCAAGCGCAATATACTTAAAGGGCTTCCCGCTTAAAACGAAAATACAGCTTTATGCAATGGCGGCATTTTTCCTTGTGTTTCTTTACACATCGCCTGCGTGTCTTGTATTTTACTGGACGCTCAATAACCTTTTCTCGCTTGTCAAAAACATATTCTACAAGATAAAAAATCCCCAAAAGGTAT
>JAZTXA010000117.1:0-7909 GCA_045636245.1 Eubacteriales bacterium
ATAAGTGCGCTGTTCACCGCAAAATTTTCCTTTGAAGGCTTTTTGACAACGGCAAAAGGCGACCGCAGAACAAGACTTGAAGCCATAAAGCACGATGACAGAACGGTGATTTTTTACGAAGCGCCGCACAAATTACACGACACTTTAAAAGACCTTTTGACACATCTCGGTAACAGAAATATTGCCCTGTGCCGTGAGCTTACGAAGATAAATGAAGAAGTCATAAACACAACGCTTGAAGATGCCGTACAGTATTATGAAACGGTGCGCCCAAGGGGTGAATTTGTCATCGTTGTTGAAGGCTACAAGCAAAAGGACGAGGATACGTTCTGGGCGGAAATGACCGAAAAAGAGCATGTTGATTTTTACATAAACCAAGGTCTTGCGAAAATGGATGCGATAAAAGCCGCCGCAAAGGACAGAAAAATACCGAAAGGTGAACTTTACAAAAAACTGATATGAAGCTTGAAAATATACTTATTTATAACACAGAGAAAAGACAGTTTTTGCACGGCTGTCTTTCTTTTGAAAACGGAATTATAACCGATGTACAGTATGACGGTAAGACGGGCGAAAACTGCAAAAGGATCATCCCGGGACTTATTGATGTGCATACGCACGGACGTGCGGGATTTGACATTATGCAGGCAGATGTTGATGATCTTTTAAAGCTTGCAGATTCATATGCAACTCTCGGTGTGACAACAGTATTTCCGACAGTTATGACAGCGGAAAAGAAAGAAATAGAAAACGCTTTGAAGAGAATAAAATCGGCAAGCGAAAAGGCTGTGTGCAATTTCGCGGGCGTTCACATCGAAGGCCCTTACATAAGCGAAAAGCGCCCCGGGTGCCACACGGTATCCCTTATAAGAAAGCCCGATTTTGAAGAAATAAAAGCACTTGCCGACATTGTTTCACCACTCAAAACACACGTAACGCTTGCCCCCGAGGCGGGTGAGGGTGACACGGTAAAACACTGCACAGAATACGGCATCACCGTCGGCATCGGTCACAGCGATGCTTTATATGACGAATGTATGACCGCCCTTGAAAACGGTGCGTGTACGTTCACACACACATTCAATGCAATGCGTCCGCTTTTACACCGTGAACCGGGCTGTGTCGGCGCCGCACTTTCATCAGATGCATTTGCGGAGTTTATCGTTGACGGCTTTCATCTGTCGCCGAGTGTTGTGAACCTTTCGTATAAAGCAAAGGGTAATGACCGTTTTGTGCTTATCACCGACTCTATTGCCGCGGCAGGCATGCCCGACGGAAAGTATGCCCTTGCGGGTATTCCCGTAAATGTTACAGACGGAAAGATACTTACAGAGGACGGCACTATTGCAGGCTCATCCCTTGATATGGTGACAGGTGTAAAAAATCTTATGAAATTTACAGGTAAGTCCATTGAGGAGATCTTGCCGTGCGCCACACAAAACCCCGCGCGTCAGGTTGGGATTTATGACACGTGCGGTTCGCTTGAAGTCGGCAAGCGTGCGGATATTTTAATTCTCGGTGACGGTGAATTTGAAATAGATGATATAATAATCGGCGGAAAATTTTTGAAATAACCGAATTAAAACGGGAAATACTTCCGATAATCAGAAAAAATATCGGGGGTACAAAATGAATTTTGAAAGAAAAATATCGGCAGGTCAAAAAAGACATACACCGCTTTTTCCACCCTTACACACATCGTTCTTTTTGAAAAAAGAAGCCGTGCATTTGTTTTCAAAATGCCGCTTCACGCTTGGACTTTGCACGTTTTTGTCATTTGCCGTGCTGTCGGTATCATTTACTATTGTCCTTTTTGCACTTTATTTTAGGGAAAATTTTGGGCTTGCGACACTTACAAAAGCATCGGAAAATATGCTTTTGTACACATTTATCTGCTGTGTTTTATTTATTTGCTTTTTCGTTGTTTTTGCCTTGTTTTCGGGCGGTGTGCGTTTTGCTTACCTTTGCGAAAAGGAAACAAAAGGCGATATTCTTTATGCATTAACCGACAGATATACACTTGGAAAAACATTGTGCTATTATATTGTTTTTCTTTTTTCAAACGCGCTCAATTTCATTTTCCCTGTTTTTTGCATAGCCGTATATGAAAAAAACGGAAAATTTGATACAGACACCGCCATAATTTGCACTGTTTGCATATTGACATATTTATACTTATTATGTATAATAAACAGTGTATTTGCAATTTTGTGTTGCTTAAACGGTGAAAAACGAATTTCACGTGCATTTTTGCTTTTAAGAGGACACATTTGTGAATTTATATTTTTAAATATTCGGCTTATCCCGTCTGTACTTTTATCCGTGCTGTCGTGCGGTATTTTGCACCTGACACATACAATGCCGCTTATATATGCTTCATATGCGTGCTTTGCCTCATTTGCAGAGGATACCGAATTATACAAGAAACTTCTACCGAAAGGAAATGATAAATATGAACAATAAGGGTAAATTTTATTTGTCTACCGCTATTGCCTATGCGTCAAAAAAACCGCATATAGGCAATACATATGAGGTTATTTTTGCCGACTGTATTGCAAGATACAAGCGTATGTGCGGATATGACGTACACTTTTTGACGGGAACAGATGAGCACGGTCAGAAGATCGAAGACCTTGCCAAGGAAGCAGGTATTTCCCCGAAGGAATACGTTGACAATGTTGCGGGCATCATCAAGGATATCTGGGATAATGTCGGCGCAAGCTACGACCGTTTCATCCGCACAACAGATGAAGACCATGAGCGTGCGGTAACACACATTTTCAATAAGCTTTACGAACAGGGCGATATATACAAGAGTGAATACGAGGGCTGGTACTGTGTGCCCTGCGAATCCTTCTTCACGGAAACACAGCTTAAGGACGGCAAATGCCCCGACTGCGGCGCCGAAGTGAAGAAAACAAAGGAAGAGGCATACTTCCTTGCAATGAGCCGTTATCAGGAAAGACTGATGAAGCACATTGAAGAAAACCCCGACTTTATCGTTCCCGAATCAAGAAAGAAGGAAATGGTAAATAACTTTTTGAAGCCCGGTCTTCAGGACTTGTGCGTTTCCCGTACATCGTTCAAATGGGGTATCCCTGTTGAATTTGACCCGAAGCACGTTATTTACGTTTGGATAGATGCGCTTTCCAACTATATCACAGGACTCGGCTACGACGTAAATGAGCAGGGTGAGCTTTACAAGAAATATTGGCCCTGCGACGTTCACATAATCGGCAAAGATATTCTCCGTTTCCACACAATTTACTGGCCTATCGTTCTTATGGCACTCGGTGAGCCGCTGCCCAAGCAGATATTCGGACACCCGTGGCTTTTGTTCGGTCAGGACAAGATGAGTAAGTCAAAGGGCAACGTAATTTACGCCGATGACCTTATCCGTCATTTCGGTGCTGACGGCTGCCGTTATTACGTGCTTGCGGAAATGCCTTATGCAAACGACGGTTCGATAACATACGAAAGCGTTATAACAAGATATAACAGCGACCTTGCAAACAACCTCGGAAACCTCACGAAGCGTACAGCCGCTATGACTAACAAATATCAGGGCGGTACAGTTATTGCTCCCACTTGCGAGGGCGAACCCGACGAAAGCCTCAAGGCAGAGGTTAAAAAGACACTTGACGAATACTTTAAGCTTATGGACGAGTTCCGTATTGCAGATGCGGCAGAATCTGTCTTCACGATGCTCCGCCGTGCAAACAAATATATTGACGAAACGATGCCGTGGGCACTTGCAAAGGATGAAGCGCAGAAGGAACGTCTTTCAACAGTTCTTTACAATCTGCTTGAATGTATCAGAATCGGTGCCGTTCTTCTTTCCCCGTTTATGCCGGAAACAAGCGAAAAGATATTCGCACAGCTCGGCACAGCAAAGCGTGATTTTGATTCCGTAAACGAATTTGGTGCGCTTGAAATCGGTCTTACCGTAACGGATGCCGATGCGCTCTTTGTAAGAGTTGATGAAGCAAAGGTTGCAGAGGAGCTTAAAGCAGAGGCTGAAAAGGCAGCGGCAGCAACCGTTAAGAAGCCCGAGCCGATGCCCGAAATAGGCATTGAGCAGTTTATGGAAAACGAGCTTCGCACAGCGCAGATAATTGCTTGCGAGCCTGTACCGAAGTCCGACAAGCTTTTGAAAATCCAGCTTGACCTCGGATATGAAAAGCGCCAGGTCGTTTCGGGAATTGCTAAATTCTACAAGCCCGATGAGCTTGTGGGCAAAAAAGTAATCGTTGTTGCAAACCTCAAGCCCGTAAAGCTGAGAGGTGTTGATTCCTACGGAATGATACTTGCAAGCGGAGAAGAACAGGTCAGAGTTATATTCCTTGACCCCGAAACGCCGCTTGGAGAGCGTATAAGATAATGCTTTTCGATACACACGCACACTACGATGACTGCCGCTTTGAAAAGGAGCTTGACATACCGCTTGACGATTTTATAAACGGACTGTTTGAAAGTGATGTCAAGGGCATAATAAATGCCGGTACAAGCATCGAAACGTGCAAAAAAAGTATAGAGCTTTCAGAAAAGTTTGACGGGATGTATGCCGCAGTCGGCATACATCCGTCTGATTGTTATAAATACACCGACATGGACGGTGTTCTTGATTTTCTGCGCGAGCTGTCACGTCATAAAAAGGTCGTGGCAATCGGAGAAATAGGGCTTGACTATCACTACGATTTTTCACCGCGCGACGTGCAAAAGGTATGGTTTGAAGCCCAGCTTAAGCTTGCGCGTGAGCTTGATTTGCCCGCTGTCATTCACGACAGGGACGCCCACGGCGATGTGTTTGATATGATAAAGAACACTAAGGGTGTCAGATGTGTAATGCACAGCTGCTCTGAAAGCGCGGAGGCTGTACGGCAGCTTACCGACATGGGGCATTATATTTCCTTTTCGGGAAGCGTAACATTCAAAAATGCAAAAAATACGGTTTTGGCGGCAAGTGTTTGCCCGCTTGATAAAATACTTATCGAAACAGACTGCCCGTATCTTGCACCGACACCTTACCGAGGCAAGCTCAACCACAGCGGACTTGTAAGACACACAGCCGAAAAGCTTGCCGAAATAAAAGGGATTTCGTATGAAGAAATATGCCGTATAACTTATGAAAATGCACTTGAATTTTTTAACATAAATAATTGAAGGAGCTTTGCTTATGAAAAAACTGACAATGCTTGTTTCAGCTGTTTTATGCGCATCGATGCTGTTTTCCTGCGCACAGGATACCGCCACAGGTACGGACACCGTCCCGGATACAAATGCGGTAACGGATGAGGTGACAGACACTGTGACGGATGCCGGCACTAATGAAGTTACAGAAGGTGTGACGGATGCCGAAACAGAAGCACCCGCGGAAATGTCCGATGAGGAATACAAACAACAGCTTATGGACAAAGGATTTCCCGAATCGTATGCCGTTCTTTTGTGTAATTTGCATAAAAGACATCCCTCGTGGGAGTTTAATCCCATTATGATAACCGAGCTTTCGGGCGGTAAGTACACATGGGATTACGTTATTGCAGAGGAAATTGAGGACGACGAAAACAACACCGTTTATCATACACTTTCGGATGCGATGGACTATGCCATTGACAACAAGCTTGTTGAATCGGGCATCTGGTTCAGGGCAAAGCCCGAAAGCGTAAAATTCTTCATGGATCCCAGAAACTTCATGGCAGAAAAAAATATGTTTATGTTTGAGCGTCTTAATTCCGACACGGTCACATATTCTACGACAGTGGTTGAAAGCCTGCTCGAAGGAACATTCATGTTCAGAAAAAGCATGGGTGATGAGGGAAGCAACATGAAATATGCGGAATGCTTCGTTGAAGTTGCGAAAAATCTCGGAATAAGCCCGCTTGTAATTGCGGCGCGCCTGCGTCAGGAGCAGGGCGTAAACGGCACAAGCCCCCTCATTTCGGGCACATGCGGCGACACACTGTGGCAGTATTACACCGAAAAAACAAACAACGCACCGGCAAGCGGATTCACTGAAGACATGCTTAAGGCATTTAACGGCTACTATAACTTCTTCAACATACAAGCAACGGGTAACGGATACTTTGAAGTGTTCCTGGCAGGTATGCAGGAAGCATATCAGGGTGGCTGGACAAGCAAATACAAGGCAGTCGAAGGCGGTGCGGCAAAGCTTAAATCCCGTTACATAGACGATTATCAGCAGACGCTTTACTTCCAGAAATTCAATGTTGACCCCCGATCCGGCAGAAATTTCTGGGGACAGTATATGCAGGCAGTACATGCGGCATATGACGAGGCGCGTTCAACATATAATGCATACAGACGTGTAAATATGCTTGAGTCCCCGTTTGTTTTCGACATTCCCGTATATGCGGGCATGCCCGAAGCACCGTGTCCCAATCCGGGTACAAGTTATTCGTAATATAATATCAACCATTCAAAAGGAGTACAAAATGAAAGACTACAACATGTATCAGGAAGGCGCAAGAGAGCGCATAGTTGAGCTTCACAAAATGAACCTTGACTCTTTCGGAGTACCGTATGAAACATTCGACGTTCAGACGAGCTTCGGCAGAACAAGCGTTGACAAAATAGGCAATCCCAACGGAAAGCCCATCGTTGCTATCGGCGGACACCGCATGATAAACTGCACGGTATTCAATAAATTCACGGATCTTTTTGATGAATTCTGTTTCTACTCTCCCGGTGTTATCGGTCAGGCAGGACTCAGCGAGGACGGTCTTATCGACCCCAAAAATTACGGCTTCGGCAAATGGCTTGCGGAGGTTATAAAGGAGCTTAACCTCAAAGAAAAGCCCGCTGTTATGGGTTGTTCATTTGGCGGCGGTGTCGTTGCCAACCTTATCTGCTATGACCCCGATTGCGTTTCCAAGGCTGTTATGCTTTGCCCCATCGGTGTTACAAGAATGAACTACATACCCGGTATCAAGGCTTCACTCAGATACCACAAAAACAGAAGAAACCACGATATGGAAGCGTTCAGACGCGAAGCGATACTGACGAACAGCCACGAGGGCGTGCTTGACGAAAACGCTGTTATTATCGCAACTGAAATTTCCGCAAACTGCAACATCAAGGATAATTTCCCGATGAACGTAAGAAAGAAGGACCTTCCCAACGGTAAGGTCCCCGCAATTCTTTACTACGGTGACAAGGACTATCTGTACCCCTCTGACAGAGTTACAAAGACATTTAAAAAATACTACCCCTCATGCGAAAGATTTCTCATGAAGGGCTTCGGTCACACAGCATTTATGAATGCTGAAGGCAAAAAAAGACTCCGTGAGTTTTTGAGAGGCTGAAATGGATAGGTGTAAAATCGCCGCAGATCTTTTTGTAAATGGCTGTAACTGCTCCCAGGCCGTATTTACCGCCTTTGCGGATGTGATGGATATGGATAAGGATACAGCACTCCGTCTTTCCTCGTCATTCGGCGGCGGAATGGGACGTATGCGTGAGGTGTGCGGTGCATGCAGCGGTATGTTCATGGTCGCAGGTATGCTTTACGGAACGACCGATAAAGACGGCGAAGAGGAAAAAGCGGCTCATTATGCGCTGATACAGGAGATGGCACGCCGTTTTAAAGAAAAAAATAACGGCACTGTAATCTGCCGTGAGCTTTTGGGAAATCTGAAAGCCGCAAGCTCCACTTCCCCCATCCCCGACCCAAGATGTGCCGAATATTACAAGACACGTCCGTGCCTTAAATTCGTCCTCGATGCGGTTGAAATTATGGAAGAAATAATAAAAGAGCGTACATAATAATTGTAATAAAAGGCAGTTCACTTTATCGGTGAACTGCCTTTTGTTATGAATACACACCACACGAGGTGTGCGCCCCTGTGCCCGTGTCAGTTGACTTTGTCAACTGCGGGGGGCGGGCAAGGGG
>JAZTXA010000118.1:0-2197 GCA_045636245.1 Eubacteriales bacterium
AATCACCCGTCATGGGATTTTCAACCTGCTGTGATGCATCAACAGCATCAGCATGATCTGCGGCGATAGCGGAAACCGACACAAACACCGTGCTGAGAACAGCAAATATCATAACGATAGATATTATCTTTTTTATGTTCACAATTTACCGCCTCCTTCTTTTCTGTGCGTTCATTTTATCACACTTTTTTGTGTTTGTCAATAACTTTTTAAAATTTTATCAAAATTAATTAAAAATTAAGCAAATTTTACTTTTTTTAAAGTTTGTTTTAATAAACATTTGGGTGATTTTTTGTCAACATAAAACCGACAGCACTTGGTATAATGTAAATAAATAATTAATTAACTGTTCGGAGTCCATTATGAAGACCGTAATGATATCCGGTGCCTCGGGCGGCATCGGCAGATGCGCCGTGCGCGCCTTTGCAAACAGCGGATTTAACGTGTTCATGCTGTACAACAAAAGAGAGGATAAGGCACTTTCCCTTTGTACTGAGTTGAGTGCGGAGGGCAAAAGCGTATATGCCTGCGGGTGCGATATAACAGACGAAAGTGACGTAAGACGCGCCGTATCACTTTGCGAATATAAATTCGGGGCGCTCGATATCCTCATAAACAATGCCGGAATATCCGAATTTGCCGTTTTGGAAAATATAACGGAGCAAATGTGGGACAGGATGATGGATGTAAACGTCAAGGGCGCATTTCTCTTGACACGCACAGCCCTTCCGCTTTTGCGGGAAAATAAAGGCAGGATAATTAATGTGTCCTCCATGTGGGGAATTGCAGGTGCATCGTGCGAGGTGCATTATTCTTCCTCAAAGGCGGCAATTATCGGCTTTACAAAAGCACTTGCCAAAGAGGAGGCGCCGTCGGGAATAACCGTCAACTGTATTGCCCCCGGCTTTATAGAAACCGAGATGAACAGCATGCTGTCAGTTGAGGCTGTGGAAGAAATAATCGAAAAAACACCGCTTGGCAGAGCAGGCAAACCCGAGGATGTTGCGGGAGTAATGCTGTTTTTATCCTCACCCTCTGCCGATTTTATAACAGGGCAGACAATAACCGTCGACGGCGGATATATACTTTAAATACAATTGAAATTATATAAAATTTCGGGAAGGAATATAAAATGAAACTTTGTGATGTTATTTGCAACACACCCATACACCCCATAACGCCCTTACACGATACGGGAAATGAAATTTATCTCAAGCGTGACGACCTTCAGCCCTTTTCATTCGGAGGCAATAAGGTGCGTATTGCGCAAAAAATAATCATGGATATGCTTGATGAAGGCTGTGACGTGCTTATCACATACGGAAGCAAGCTGTCAAACCTTTGCCGTGTTACAACGAATCTTTGCTGTGCGCTCGGCATCGAATGTTATATGATCTCCGTAACGGACGATGATCACGGCTGTGCGCGTGCGTTCAACGGCACTATGACTGAGCTTTTCGGCGCAAAGATAGTAGAATGTGCAAAGGCTGACGTTGATACAGTTTTGAAGGAGCTTCAGGACAAGCTTTCCTCCGAGGGTAAAAAATCGTATTTCGTAAACGATCCCCACGCTATAACGGCAGAATGTACAGCCTATAAAGATACATATTCAGAAATTTATGACTATCAGGTGCAGACGGGACTTCACTTTGACTACATATTCACCGCTTGCGGAATGGGTACAACTGTCGGCGGTCTTATAATCGGCAAAATGCTTCACCCCGATTACGGCAAGGAAGGCACGCCCAACCCGACTATCGTTGGTATTTCGACGGCAAGACTGTACGAAAGAGGAATGATGAAATTAAACGAGCATATAACAAACTATTTCGCACGCTACGAAAACCGCAAGCCCGATCCCGAAATCGTCAAAAAGGAGCTTAACTTTACTGCTGATTATCTTTGCGGCGGTTACGGCTTGGCTGACGATGAAATTAAAAACAACTGCATTGAAATGATGCGCAAAAACGGTATCGAGCTTGACCCCACATACACGGGTAAAGCATACACGGGTGCCGAAAAGTACCTTAAAGAAAACGGAATAACAGGTAAAAAGGTGCTGTTTATCCACACAGGCGGCTCACCCCTTTATTTCGATATGATAAGATAAGACGAATAATAAAAAACTCCGTATAATTCCTTCGGAATTGTATGGAGTTTTTTTTTTTTGTCTATTATAAGTCGGATCGTAGCCATG
>JAZTXA010000119.1:0-4793 GCA_045636245.1 Eubacteriales bacterium
CTTGCAGAGTCTGTGCCGTACAGCACTGTATTTATAATGCGTGTCTGCAAAAACGAAGCAACTGCGGCATAAAGCGCCGAAGCAATATTCCCAAAAGCAACTGCAGAAACTGCAATTATAACACAGTCTATACCAAGGAAAAGGCTTCCTGTGCTTATATGTCTGTACTTCGTGCGAAGAATTCGTATTATTACATCGGAGCCGCCGGTCGTTGCCCCCGATCTGAACACAAGTCCTATTCCGACACCTGTCAGAAGTGCGCCGAATATTGCCCCAAGCAAGACATCGTCTGTCAAAATAATATTATATCTTGCGACAAAGTCCATCACAAACGAAGACAGTGTAACTGTATAAAAGGTTGACAGAATAAACCTTCCGCCGAATTTAACAGCGCCGAGAATAAGTATCGGTACATTGAGCATAAATGACCATATACCCGTACCGACAATTCCCACCGTTTTATCGAGTATGATGGAAATGCCCGAAACGCCTCCCGGTGCAATTGCGTTATTTTCAAAGAAAAGCACGACACCGACGCCGTATATAACGGCGCCGAATGTCATCATTAAAAAATTGTACGCGTTTGCGAGTTTTACATTCATAGATTACTTCATAAATATAGGTCCGATATTTCTTTCTGCGATAACGTAAATAACGTAATCGGGCTTAAGCTCACGCAGAACTTTGTAATCAATTTCGTAGTTCCACATTTCCTCGATATAAAGCTCTGAAAAATGCTCACCTATCTGCGGTATCAACTGCATCGCATAAGAATCACGCACGAGATATGCTGTGGGCAAGTCGGGATTATTTACTGTAAATGTAATGTCCTCAACAGCCTCGGGACGAGATATCGTATCAGGCTTATCGTATTCTTCGTTTACACTGCTTTCGCTTTTCAGTACAAGATGCGGAACACGTTCATTTATTCGCTTGTCTATATCAAGGAAGCCGGCAAGGTCACCGCCGATATCCTCATTATATCTTATCTTGAAATCATCAAGCTTATACGGCGCAGCCAGAGGGTGTTTTTCTGCCACCTTTTCCATAATGGCACGGTATCCGAAATATGCACCAAGCTCCGTCCAGTGTGTATCAGTTTGATAATACAGCTTTCCGATATCCTTGTTTTCTATCATAACATCGGCAATATTTATGGCTGTAATTCCGTCAAGCTCTGACATTTTTTCCGTAAACAGCTCAAGTCTGCTGACATTCTTACTTGAAACACGTGATGTTATATTCTCGGGAAGTTCATCTTTTCCGTACACCGTTGCAGGGTTGGGGGCACACAAAATTATCATTTCCGTATTTTTGCCGGTGAATTTTCTTATTTCGCTGAGCTGTATATTGAACTGCCGCTGTAAATACGTAAGCTGTTTGTCCGAAAACGTGTTTTGTTTTGTAAAATCTCTTATCGTTTCCGTATAATACAGTCTTGATCCAGTCCCTACTATAACATTATCGCTTTGCGACAAGATGTTTGATGGGTTGACGGATACAGGAGAAGATACACTCTTGCCGTCTTTTTTTGCTGTTAAATTTATACTGCGCGTGCCGTTGTCAACAGATATGATAAACAGCCCGTCATAACAAACAACGCTTGATGTATTGTTACCCGACTTTGCCTCGATCACTGCCCCATCCTCAGCTGATCCGAATATGACTGTAGTTCCGCGTTCCGGACTTATCGATGTGTATATTTTGGGTTTCTTTGTTTCCGTGCCGTTATCTTCACCGCCGTTATAGGAAGATACAACGGAATCATCAAGCAATATGTCCACTTCATCTTCCCTTATTATATGAACAACAGCAGACACGTACTTTGATGATTCGTAAAGGAAAATATCGGGTGTTACCGTAACATCGGTATATGTTGATGCAAAATATGCTTTAAGCATCTGACGTTCATTCTGTGACGGTATCTGGAGCAAAACAGACGATGTGCCTGTTACACCTACAGATTCTTTAAGAGTTGTAATAATAACACTGCCATCTTTTTCTTCCGCATTGTATCTTTTATCAAGTGAAGAAAGATCGACTGTATATGTGTTATTTTTAACTGTTTTCTCAAGTCCTATGCAAGAAGCAAGTGTTTTTCCGTCTGTTTCGGTAAGTGTAACTTCAAGGTCATCTATGTCAACACCTGCCGAATTTTTCTTTATATCGCTTGCCATTCTTGATTTAATGGCATCATAAATATAATACGCGCCGACGCGGTTTATTTCATTTGCCGTATTGTGGTACAGAACGTGAGCGCTTTGTGCTCCTTTCAGTTCTTCCGATAAAATATCAACATTTACTTCCGTGTTTTCGTCAAGATATCGTACAAGAGCGCCTGCACGTGTATCTTCCGATATTTTATCACCAAACGGTGCAATACCGTCATATACAGTCTGACTGTTCGGAATTATGTAAAGATAATAGTCAGTGCCGTTATGTTCATAGGCAGAGCTTATTTTTTTCAGATTTTCCGAAATTTGTTTATACTGTTCATCCGTATATAAATACTTACCGAGAAAGTCGGAGCGGTAGTCGAACATATCGTTTTTCACAGGGAAAAGAAAACCGTCTTTGCCGCTTTTGACGTTTTCGGACGATACGCTTCCCGTTACATTGTAAACCACCTTGCGCCATATAAGAGACGGCGGGCCTGACATAACATCCGAGGCACTGTGTGTGATCTTTTGAAAAGCGTTCATCCCCTCGCTTTGAGAGTAGTTTTCCTTGCATACGAAAACACACGCAATGATGAAATACACGATCGCAATCAACAAAACGAATGAAACGCTTGCAATAACAGAGATTTTAATTTTTTTTGACATCGGAACCTCCCCGTATTATACATTTTATTTTGAACTCTCGAATAAACATAATACGCTTGATATGTTTGCATTTTACCACACGGTTTATGATATTGCAATAAACAAGATTTAAAATAATTTCACTTTTGGGAGTTTTTTCATGGTAAGATACGAAAATTTCAAAGGACTTTCGTCAGAGGAAGTAGAAGCATCCGCGGAAAAATACGGAAAAAATACCGTGACAAAACAAAAACGGCATTCGTTTATAAGACAATTTATTTCCTCGTTTAACGATCCGATAATAAAGATCTTACTGTTTGCCTTGCTTTTGAATGCAATATTCTGGATACACGATTTTGATCCGTACGAAGCGGTCGGTATCGTTTCTGCAATACTCATTTCGACACTTATTTCAGCGGCATCAGAATACGGCTCCGAGGGAGCTTTTTTATCACTTCTTGAAAAAAGCGAAAAAAACACATGTACGGTTATCCGTGACGGAGTGATGAAAAGCATTTCACCGAAGGAGCTTGTCTGCGGTGATCTTGTTCTGCTTATATCCGGAGAAAAAATATACGCCGACGGTGTTATCATAGACGGAAGGACCGAGGTCGATCAATCGACACTTAACGGCGAAGCAAAAAAGACCGTGAAGCTTCCCTGTAAGGGCGATAAATTAGGTGATATCTCCTCACAAAATACACTTTTATCCGGTACTGTCATATGCGAGGGCGAGGGCATTATGCGTGTCATACGCGTGGGCGACAGTACATATTACGGTAAGATCGCATGCGAGCTTCAAATTAAAGGTGCGGAAAGCCCTCTGAAGGAAAAACTGGGAAAGCTTGCAAAGGAAATAAGCAAGATCGGCTTTTTATCAGCCTTTTTCGTAGCATTTGCAGATATTTTCAATACCGTTGTAATAGACAACTGCTATGACAGAGAGCTTATTTCGGCCTTCATCTGTGATCCTTCCCTTTTATTCGGTGCGATACTTCACGCCTTAACACTTGCCATTACCGTAGTAGTAGTGGCAGCCCCCGAGGGACTTCCTATGATGATAGGTGTCGTCCTTTCGGCAAATATTAAAAAGATGAAGCACGATTGTGTACTTGTACGAAAGCCCGTCGGTATCGAAACAGCAGGCTGCATGAATATACTTTTCACGGACAAAACAGGAACCTTGACATACGGACATCCGAGCGTTACCGAACTTATCCTTTCAAACGGAGATATCATTTCAGCTTCGCTGTTCAAAGAAACAAGCGCATATAAACCGTTTTGCATATGCGCGGGAGTCAACACATCATGTAAAATGAATAACGGCGAGATAATAGGCGGAAACAGTACCGACCGTGCGCTTTTTTCATCAGCCGATCTCACTTTTGCAAAAAATATTTCCGTAACAGAATATACGGAATTCACAAGTGATCGTAAATTTTCATCCGCCGTAACATTAAAAAACGGAGAAAAAAGGATTTACATAAAGGGTGCATTTGAGGTGCTTTTTTCAAAATGCCGTCAGGGGCTTGATAAAAACGGAAACATGATCCCCATTGATGCGTCATTTTCCAAAAAACTGAAGGAAAAAGCGGAAATGTCGGGACGCATCGTGCTTCTGGCATATTCGGATACGAATGAAAACGATCTTGTGTTGATATGCGCCGCAGTAATGAAAGACGGTTTACGAAACGAGGCTAAAAGTGCTGTTTCAAAGCTTCATACAGCAGGTGTAGATGTAGTTATGATAACAGGCGACAGCCCCGAAACAGCAAAGAGTATCGCACTGAAATCAGGAATTATAACCTCAAAAAGGCGGCGGATAGTGACAGGCGGCGAAATGTCAAAAATGACAGACACAGAGCTTCGTGAAGTGCTTCCCGATATTGCCGCTGTTGCACGCGCATATCCCGATGACAAAAGCAGACTTGTACGGATATGCATGGAAGACGGACTTGTGGTTGGAATGACAGGTGACGGTATAAACGA
>JAZTXA010000120.1:0-5892 GCA_045636245.1 Eubacteriales bacterium
CACATTGCACACGCAATGCAGGAAGACATATCCGTAACTTGCGCGGGATGGTATCCCTTTGCATTGAGCACGGAGGTGTCGAGCGATACGATTTTCTTAGGGCATGCTACAACACAAAGTCCGCAGCCCTTACACCTTTCGGTGTTGAAGGTTACTCTGTTCATAATTCCTCCTAAAATAACTTTTTGGTTATGTTTTTCATTTTAAACACCTCACTGTAAGAAGGCGGTGCATCGCCTGTAAAAGAGGTGAATTTTATATTCAATCCGGAAAGGGAAGAAAACTTTTTCGCATATGCGAAGGAATTCTCAATATCCTCTTTCTGAGTGAATGTTCCGAGATTTGAGTTGTTGATACAGCACGTACATTCAAGCCTGCTGCGGCTTTCTATCTCGCGCATTATCATAAGCGCATCCTCAGGTGTTTCCGTTATGGGACGGTACATATTTATCACGTACATCATCTCATATCCGAAGGATGTTATTTCTTTGTTGAAAAATCCGAGTGCAGTAGCCCCCAAAGCATCGCCTCCAACATCGAAAATGCACGTTTCCCCGCGCTTTACCTTTTCGAAAACGGCGTATGCTTCTGCGGGGATTGATGGGATATCAACATTGGAATTTGCAAATTCGGGTGCGATAACCTGCACGCCGTGGCTTTCCATAAGCATCTGCGAATCCTTAGAACGGAAATAGGGGTTGACTGTGTCAAAATCTATAACGGTCACCTTTTCGCCTTTTTCGGCAAGATGCAGGGCAATATTTACCGCAATATTCGTTTTTCCCGAACCGAAATGTCCGGTTACGATCAAAAGCTTTGAAGTAAAATCCATAAAAATCACCGCAAATATCAAATTATCACTTATTATATCATATTTCGCGGTGTATTTTAAATAATAAAGTTTCTGTGTTTATTAATTTTTTGTAAATTTTACTTCGAGGCGTATTTCGATACTATGCTTCAAGGCGTTTTTTTACCGCTATGTTAATGTACTGTTTCGCAATTTATTATAAAATAGTTTATGATTTATTGAAGAATTAACTTATGGTGTGTGTTATGATATATAAGTAATATATTAATGGGGGATGTTATGTCCGAATTTTTTAAATATACGGGAACTTTAATGTCAGGTTTCTGGCAGCAGATAAAATCAATGGGAATAATTGACTACATAGATATCATCATCGTGGCATTTTTGCTTTATCAGCTTTATAAATTTATCAGGGACAGACGCGCCGGAAAGCTTGCGGCGGGTGTTTTATTGCTTGGTCTTGTCTTTATAATAAGTGAATTTGTGCAGATGCACGCACTTCGCTTTCTTTTATCAAACATATTTCAGGTTGGTATCGTTTCGATAATCGTTTTGTTTCAGCCCGAGCTTCGCTCAGCCCTTGAAAAAGTCGGCGGCGAACCGCTTAAGAGCTTGCGTAATATAGGTGAGCAGAAAAGCAACGCGGAGATATCAGCTGCTATCACAGGTATATGTGATGCGGTGTGCGATATGTCAAAAACGAAGACGGGCGCACTTATCGTAATTGAAAGAACTACAAAGCTCGGCGATATCGTAAAGACAGGTACGGTCGTAAATGCAAACATAAGCTCATTACTTATCAAAAACATATTTTTTAAAAACTCGCCGCTTCACGACGGCGCCGCGATTATAACAGGCACAAGACTCCATGCGGCAGGCTGTTATTTGCCTCTTACGACAAGTGCAGATGTCGATGCTTCACTTGGCACACGTCACAGGGCGGCGATAGGTATGAGTGAAAACAGCGATGCTGTCATAATTTCTGTAAGTGAGGAAACGGGCACGATATCTATTGCACTCAACGGTCAGCTTATGCGTAACTTTGATTATCGTACGCTGCACAATCAGCTTGAATCATTGCTTATAGCTCCGAAAAAGACATATCAGGGTGCGAAAACGATAATGGGAATGAAGAAGAAATCCGATTGATAAAGGTGACACAAATGGCAGAAAATGAAAATATAAACGAAGAATATACCGAAAATTCGGCTGTAAAGACGAAATCGTCAAGAAAAGAGAAAATATTCAGCCTTGCCGCAAAGATAATGGCTGTTGTAGTCGCGTTTTTTATATGGATGTATGCCGTTGGTACAGACAGTACACTGCAGGAAAAAAATGTGACAGGAAACGTAATAGATGTTGTGGGTGTTGCAAGCGGTTTTTCTGTTATTTACGGAAACGGCGAAACAGCAGATGTTACGATAAAGGGACGTTATGCCGATGTCGTAAATGTGGACACCGATGATGTTGAGGTGTATGTTGATGCCGTCGGGATAACAGAGGCGGGAATGTACACTCTTCCCGTGTTTGCGAAGATAGACAACGGTCTTACGCTGATGAGCGTGTATCCCGAACAGATAACCGTCTACATTTCCGTAAACCAGAAAAAGCAAATACCCGTAAAGGTCAAGGCGACGGATTATCAGATACCGTCGGGCTGTACGCTTCATTCGGAAGTGTCGGGAACAGGATATATAACGGTGGAAGGCCCCGTTGATGTTCTTGAAAAGATATCGTATGCTCAGGCAACTGTATCACCCGGTGTGATAGAAAGCTCTGTGACGATAGTTTCGCCTGTTATCCTGTATACATCCGATGATCAGGAGTACTCCAGTCCATACGTCAAATCATCGGCAAGTGAGGTTACTGTAAAGGTGACCGTGCTCAAAGAAAAGGAAATACCGCTTGCCGTAGCAACAAAATATGGATATTACAACGACAAAAATACACAGATAACACTAACACCGCCAAGCATTGTCATAAGGGGCGAGATCGATGTTATCGACAGTATCGATAAACTTACTGTACTTACCGTTGACGAGACCGCTATATCGGATGATACCGTGATAAAAGCAAACGTAACATTACCGTCGGGTGTTGAAGATATAAGCGGGGTTGAGGATGTAGAGGTTCAGATAAAGCATACGGGTTCTGTTGTGAAAAGCTTTGTAATATCCAGAGAGAACGTTACATTTACTGATTTACCCGAAAATATTGAATGTAACATTGTTACCGCATCGCTTAAGGTCTACGTAAGGATAGACCGTGACAGTAAATACATAAACACCGTAACGGATGAGGATATTTCTGTTTCGCTGAACCTTGCCGATATAACAGAGTTTGATGGAAGATACAATGTTGAAGCGGATGTAAAGCTTAATATGCCTATGGGAAGCGGTGCATACCTTTTGGGAGATTACTATTTACCTGTGAGTTTCAATGAAAAAACTGTTGATTAAAGATATAAAGCTTCCGATAACGTCATCGGAAGATGATGTTTTCGCAACTGTAAGAAAACGTGTAGGAAAGACGGACGGATATACATTGTCTGTATACAAAAAATCGCTTGATATGCGAAAACGTGACAATCCCATGTATGTCTATTCCGTGCTTGCGGAATTTAAAAACGGAAAAATACCGAGAGTGAACGGTGCGGATGTTTACGAGGAATCTTCCTTTGAAGTGTCACCGAAGAAGAAAAAACGTGTATGCGTTGTCGGTTTCGGGCCTGCGGGAATGTTTGCGTCCCTGCTTTTGTCCGAGTACGGCTTTGCCCCTGTTGTGTATGAAAGAGGGGCTGATGTTGAAAAACGCACGCTTGACGTTGAAAGATTTATGTCCGGCGGTGCGCTTGATACAGAATCTAATGTGCAGTTCGGCGCAGGCGGTGCAGGTACATTTTCCGACGGAAAGCTGTATACGAGAATAAACGATCCTGCCTGTGAGTATGTTTTGAAAACGCTTGTCAGATTTGGCGCACCAAAGTCTGTTTTGACAAGCGCAAAGCCTCACGTCGGGACAGACATATTGCGTAATGTTGTAAAGGGTATTTCCGATGAAGTCGCCAAAAACGGCGGCATGATATGCTATAACACAAGGGTTACGGAAATAATAAACAAAAGTGGCGGTGTGTGTGTCAGAACCTCAAGCGGTGCGGAAGAAATATTTGACGCTGTAATACTTGCGGTGGGACACAGCGCAAGAGATACGTACGGTATGCTTATGAAAAACGGTGTCATCATTACACCCAAGGCATATTCTGTCGGTGTCAGGATCGAACATTTGCAAACAGATATAAACAGAGGGCTTTACGGAGAGCTATGTGAAAAATACGGCGATATACTGCCTCAGGGCGAATATGCCCTTTCGGACAGAAATGCGGGCGGACGCGGTGTATATACGTTCTGTATGTGTCCGGGAGGCGTCGTTGTTCCGTCATCGTCCGATGGCTTTGAAATATGCACAAACGGGATGAGCTACAGCAGCAGAAGCGGCGCATATGCCAACTGTGCTGTATGTGTGTCTGTGCTTCCCGATGATTACGGCAATACGCCGACAGGTGCGATAGAATTTCAAAGAAATATCGAGAAGACCGCATTTGTAAAAGCGGGCGGTGATTATTCAGCACCTGTTATGACTGTAGGTGATTTGCTTTGCGGAAAAAGAGGAAGCGAGCCTGCATATACTCCTTCCTACATGAACGGCAAATACACACTTTGTGATTTCAAAGATATTTTCCCATCATTTGTTACCGAAACACTTAAAGAGGGGCTTTTGTCGTTTGACAGGAAAATACACGGCTTTGCAAGCCCGAATACACCTCTTACAGCGCCTGAAACAAGAACATCGTCACCTGTGCGTATAACACGTGATGAAAGCATGCAGACACCGTCTATGAAGGGTGTCTATCCGTGCGGTGAGGGTGCGGGATATGCAGGCGGAATAACGAGTGCCGCCATTGACGGAATGAGGGCGGCGCGTGCCGTAATGGAAAACTGATCAATATGATTATCGGAGATTTTAACTATGACTGCAAAATGCACAGTTGTCGAGCTGAAAGACGGTAACACAGCGATAGTGTGCGCCGAAAGGAAAAGTGCATGTGCCGAGTGTCATGCCGCAAACGGCGGAAAAACATGCGGTGCTTGCGATATTTTTCTCGGCGATGACAAATTCACCGCCGAGGCGGACAATTCAATAGGTGCCAAAGTCGGAGATACCGTTACGGTGGAATCTCCGTCCGGCCATGTTATTTCATCAGCCGCACTTTTGTTTATTTTACCGATTGTTGTTGCGGCTGTGTTTTACGGCGTTGTGTATATAATAAACGCGGAATATGCTCCGCTCGGTGCCCTTGGCGGTGTAGTACTGTCGTATGCAGTCATATTTTTGATAGAGAAAACTGTAAAGAAAAACAAGATCAGAATGAAAATTGTGAAGATACTTAATGAAAAATCGGGCGGTGTAAACGATGCTCAGTAAAAATAAATGGATACTCAAGGATTTTGATGAGTATGCGGCAAGGGAAATATCAGATCATATAGGGATAAAATATCCGACGGCAGCCCTGCTTGCCGCAAGAGGGTACAGCGATGCTGAAAGTGCATCTCATTTCTTAAAGAAAGACTGTGCCGTGCTGTACGATCCGTATCTTTTAAAGGATATGGACAAGGGTGTTTTGCGTATACTTTCCGCAGTTGACAACGGTGAAAAAATAACCGTTTACGGAGATTATGACGTTGACGGTATCACGAGTGTTTGTAACTTGTACAAGTATATCAGATCGATAGGCGGCGATGTTGACTATTATATTCCCAACAGAGGCAGTGAAGGCTACGGACTTAATACAGATGCTGTAATGAAGCTTATTGAAAACGGAACGAAGCTCATTATAACCGTTGACACGGGAATTACAGCTGTGAATGAAGTTAATTTTGCATCCCAATACGGTGTTGACACTGTCGTGACGGACCACCACGAATGTGCCGATGTGCTTCCTTCCGCTGTAGCGGTTATCGATCCCAAGCGCCGTGACTCGGAATATCCTTCAAAGGAGCTTGCGGGTGTCGGTGTCGTATTCA
>JAZTXA010000121.1:0-11228 GCA_045636245.1 Eubacteriales bacterium
ACATTCCGTTCTGTGCCAAAAGATGCGCATACTGCGACTTTTATTCGGGTGTCAGTACTGAATTTGCCGACACATATGAAGAAGCACTAATAAATCACATAAGGACGTTCAAGGGCATAAAGTGCGACACGGTTTATTTCGGCGGAGGAACGCCGACATATTTCGGTGCAGACCGTCTTTGCCGTGTTTTGGATGCTGTAAAAGCTTCATTTGATGTTGACGAAAACGCTGAAATAACAGCTGAATGTAACCCCAAAACGGCAAGCCTTGACGAGCTTGTACGTATGAAAAGTCACGGCTTTAACCGTTTGAGCATCGGTATGCAGTCATCAAACGAAAATGAGCTTTCGGCTTTAGGCAGAATACACACGGCGGATGATGTAAAAAATACGGTTTTGTCCGCAAGATGTGCGGGCTTTGACAACATCAGTCTTGACCTTATGTACGGTATACCGTATCAGACAGTAGAGTCGTTTGAAAAAACACTTGACTTTACACTGTCGCTTTCACCGGAACACGTGTCGGCATATATGCTTAAATTGGAAGAGGGAACACCGCTTTTTGAAAACAGTGAAAAGTACCCGTTTCCGAGCGAGGATGACATAATCCAAATGACAGAGCTGTGCGGCATCATGCTTTTACAAAACGGTATAGAAAGGTATGAAATATCGAATTATGCCCAAAAAGGCTTTAAAAGCCGTCATAATTTAAAGTATTGGCATAGGGAAGAATACATCTCATTCGGCCCGTCAGCCTCGTCGTTTTATAACGGCAGAAGGTATACATATACGCCAAATGTTAATTTGTATGCTGACTATTGCTTCGGTAAATGTCAAGAACG
The DNA here is from genome assembly GCA_045636245.1 of Eubacteriales bacterium. Taxonomy (GTDB): domain Bacteria; phylum Bacillota; class Clostridia; order Oscillospirales; family CAG-272; genus RGIG7213. The sequence continues at coordinate 842 of JAZTXA010000121.1, forward strand.
TACAGCGCTTATAGAGGAAGAATTTCCAAATAAAAAAGACGCGGAATGTGAATATATCATGCTTAGCCTGCGATTGACGGAAGGCGTTTCAAAGGCTGAATACCGAAGGCTTACGGGTAAAAATTTTGATGCTCATTACGGAGATAAGGTCAAAAAATATTCAGCACTCGGTCTTATGGTAAACGGTGACAGCGTCAGGTTTACGGACAAAGGCTTTGCTTTGTCAAACGCTGTTTTGTGCGATTTATTGGAATTTTGAAAGGAAATTAAAAATGAAACATGTTTTTATAAAAGCTGTTTGTATCGGTCTGTGCTCACTTATCTTTTTGTCGGGCTGTTCGAAGAAAGATAATGTTACGACAGCACCCGATACTTCATCACCTGTAGAGGATTCCGCGACGGCATCGGATGATACAACCTCCCCCGATGTACAGACTGAAATTATGATTTCCGATACGGTGGCAAGTATTGTAACGGAAGCACCTACAGAATATGACGAGGGCTGGGAAACAGCTTCTATGGGACAGCAGATACTCGCAACCGATGAAAATTGGTCCGTAACGGGCAAGCCTGTTTATAAGGACGGATATATGGGTGTTGACGGTGAAAATATGTTTGATATAACGTATCTTACGACCGTAGGTCCCGAGGAAGCATACAGGTTTGAGTTTGAGCTTAACACAAAAGAAACAGCAAACGATGAAAAATGGCAGACGCTTTTTGCAGGACTGCGAATAGATTCCGAAGGCGGTATTGCCGATGAAAACAACGGTATTTGGATATCGTTCAAAAACGGTGTCATGGGAATAAAGGGTGCATCGGGAACTGCTTGGAATGAGGGAGTTTGTGAGTTTCCCCTTCCGTTTTCCTTTACAGAGGGCTTCCGCCGTGTATGTATTGAGGATGACCGTGCGGCAAACATTATAAACATATATCAGGCAAGCGACAATGGCTTTAATGTGCTTGTTTATAAGCTCAAAATCGAAAAGGGAGAGGACGGAAATTCCCTTATAAATGTCTTCACATATGAGGACGGTTTTGAAAAAGTATCGCAAAGTGTTGAAATGGGCTTCGATCTTTCATTCTTCAGCGGCGGTTATATAAAGCTTTGGAACCATAACAGAGGCTCGGTTTATGTAAAAAATCTTGCTGTGAAAGTTATCTGATATGAAAAGAATAGAAATTTACGATTCCACTCTGCGCGACGGAGCGCAGGGGCAGGGAGTTTCGTTTTCGCTGTCCGATAAGATAAGGATAGTAAAAACACTTGACGATTTTGGAATTGATTATATAGAGGCGGGTTTTCCCGCTTCAAATCCGAAGGATGCGGAGTTTTTCCGTGAAATGAAATCTGAAAAGCTGTCGCATGCAAAGCTTTGTGCGTTTGGCAGAACGCTGAAATACGGAATGGAGCCTGAAGATGATCCCGCACTTGCAAGTCTTGTTTCATCGGGTGCGCCTGTGCTGTGCATATTCGGTAAAACGTCTGTTTTACATATCCGCCAAGTGCTTGGAATAACAGAGGACGAAAACCTTGATCTTATCAAGAAAACAGTCGGATATCTGAAACAGTTTGCAAATGAGGTCGTTTTTGATGCAGAGCATTTTTATGCCGGGTATTCAGAGAATAAAGAGTATGCATTGAAGGTGCTTTCTTCTGCGAAAGAAGCGGGTGCCGATGTTCTGTGCCTTTGTGACACAAACGGCGAAACGATGCCGTATGAGGCTTATGAAATAACAAAAGCAGTATGTGAAAGGTTTAAGGATGCAAGGATATCCGTGCATTTTCATAATGATACTGGTTGTGCTGTGGCAAATTCCATACTGTCGGCAACGGCGGGGGCGTCACAGATACAGGGCACATTTTTGGGCTTCGGCGAAAGATGCGGAAATGCTGATCTGTCTGTCATTATGCCGAATTTGAAGTTCAAATACGGTTATGAATTTCCGTGCGATATGCGCCGTCTTAAAAAAACAGCGGTGAAGATATCCGAAATATCAAATATCGGTATCAGAAGCAATAAGCCGTACATAGGTAAGAATGCGTTCCACCACAAAGCAGGCATGCATATAGATGCGGTGAAAAAGCACTCTCCGTCATTTGAGCATATAGACCCGTCGCTCGTCGGCAACGAAAGACAGTTTCTTTTGTCGGAAATATCGGGCAGAAACACACTTTTGGATCGTGTGAGGGAAATAGTCCCTACTGCCGAAAAGGACTCTCCCGAGCTTATTCTGGCACTCGAAGCACTTAAGGAAAAAGAGTTTTTCGGATATCACTATGAGGCGGCAGAGGCATCGCTCAATCTTTTACTTAAAAAGACACTTTGTAAATATACACCTCATTTCGAAGTTTTGCTTTATAAAACAACGGACGATTATCCGTCGGGTACAGGCGGTATGACATCGGGCGCGATGATACAGATCAAGGTCGGTGACAAAACAGAGGTGTCAGCGTCCCTTGGCAACGGCCCTGTCAACGCACTTGACACGGCACTCCGCCGTGCTTTGTGCGTATTTTATCCGCAGGTGTCGGAAATGAAGCTTGCAGACTTCAAGGTGCGTGTTATCGATTCGGGAACATCCACTGCCGCAAAGGTACGAGTGCTTATAGAATCGACAGACGGTGTGGAAAATTGGACGACTGTCGGTGTTTCACACGATATAATTGAGGCGTGTTTTACCGCGTTGGTTGACTCTTTTGAGTATAAATTATCAAATTCTTGATTTTTGTTATTGATATCTTCACATTTTTATGGTATAATTATATAAATACTCGGAAATGAAAGGGAAAGAGGTATACCGATGGCAAACGTTAAGGACAAGACCATTACTTTTAAAATTCCGCACGAAAAGGAAAAGGAAACAAAAGAGGCGTTAAGGGAAGTGTATCAGGCTCTTAAGGAAAAAGGATACAATCCGATAAACCAGATCGTTGGCTACATCCTTTCGGAAGACCCTACCTATATAACGAATTATAAAAATGCAAGAGGTATGATAAGAAAGATCGATAGGGATGAACTTCTTAATATTCTTGTCAGATCTTATCTTGACAAAGAATAAGTGTTATAAAATTTCACAAAATTCACTTTTGCTATTGACAAAAGTGAATTTTTGTGATAATATATTCGGGTACAGAAGAATACCTGTATGCGCTTGTAGCTCAGTGGATAGAGTGCCCGGCTACGAACCGGTAGGTCGAGGGTTCGAATCCCCCCAGGCGCGCCAGAAAAAAGCCAAGTCTATGACTTGGCTTTTTTCAACTAAGTGTTCCGTTTCACGGAACGTGAAGTATGCTTCGCAAGTGAAGTGCACTTCGTGCGTTAAGTGTCCCTTCGGGACGATTACGGAACACTTAACTTCACTTTGTGCTGAAAGCACAATACTTCACTTGGGCGCAAGCCCATACTTCACTGCGGCAACGCCGCAACTTCACTGTTAAAAATACCCTAAAATGTAGTATAATATGTTGGGAAGAGAGGTATATGATATGTCCGATTCCAAACTACGCACACAATCTATGGACTTTGCGGTATCGATTATCAATCTTGTAAAACAACTTAAAGAAAAACGCGAATCTATCATTTCAAACCAAATTGGCAGAAGTGGTGCTTCCATCGGTGCGAATATTCGTGAAGCACAATATGCTCACGGAAAAGCAGACTTTATTGCAAAACTGCAGATTGCTTTGAAAGAGGCAAATGAAACAGGATATTGGCTCGAACTCCTTTATAAGACATGTTATATAACCGAAGAAGAATTTAAAAATCTCGACTCATCGTGCGCAAGTATTCGTGTTATGCTTATCTCATCTATTAATACTGTAAAGGAAAATCTCGATGCCAAAAGGTAAAGTATATATTTCGGACTATCCCGATGACCCGCCAAAGTGGTATTGGAAAAGCGGTTTGCACGATGCTTGTATCATGGGGGTTGAATTGTTTGAATTTCCTTTCGACTACAATAAATTTGTTGATGAAAAGAATAAATGTAATCGCAATCTTATAACCTTTAAAATAAATTCTACAGCTGCGTTATATGACAATAAGGTTAAAGAAATCCGTTTTTATAACTATAAAATTTTGACAGATAACATTTCTTTGGAAGGCAGAAAAAAGGTATGGTGGCTGGCGGACAGACTTGTCAATTGCGGCGAATACTTCACTTTGGAAATCGATTTACAGGACTTTGATTCATACCCCGAAAACTTTACCTTTAAAATTAGATTTGAACGTGCAGAAGTATTTAGAAAATAAAGAGAACCGACCACGGTCGGTTCTCTTTATTTTTATTCTTCTGTAATCTCGGTGTCGTTTTCTACTGTTTCTGCTGTTGATTCCGATTCTTCAGGCAACTTCTGACCTAAAAGGGAGGGCAACTGCATTCCCGCCATTGCGAATACTTCATCAAGCGGAGGAACGGATTTCATCATACCTGAAATAAAGTTTGCAGTAGATGTCTTTCCGTCGCCGTTCTGACCGCCGTCCCATACCGTGACCTTATCGATCTTGATATTCTTAACAGCATCGACCTGAACACGCATAAGGTCTTCAAGCTTATCTGCAATAAGAAGCTTGAGTGCCGCTTCTGTATCTCCGCCTGCGGATTTTACTATCTCTGCAAAACCTGCCGCCTGCTTTTTGAGTATTTCCTCGGCACCTCTTGCCTGTGCTTCCATTTTAGCATAGATAGCATCGGCTTCACCCTGTGCCTTACGGCGGATCTGTTCAGCTTCTGCCTCTGCGGCAAGCTCCATTTCTCGCTTTTTAGCTTCCGCTTTAACGATGATATCGGCTTCAAGTGTTGCCTGTTCCTTATCACGTCTTGCTTTTTCAGCCGCTTGCTCTGCCGCATAGGATTCTTCAAGTGCTTTAGCTGCCTGCGTTTTTTCAGCCGTTGTCGCAATCTTCTGCGCTTCGGCTTCCTTTTCTTTAAGAGCCGCTTCGGACATTGCTATCTTCATCTTGGCTTCATTTTCACCCTCGATAGCGAGTGAATCAGCCTTGGAGACTTCAATTCTCTGTTCCTTCTTCGCGTTTGCTTCACCGATAGAACCTTCTCTGTCCTGCTCGGCAACACTGCGCTTTGCATCGTTGATAGCCTTAGCCGCCGCTTCCTTACCAAGAGCCGCGATATATCCCGATTCATCGCTGATGTCGGTAACGTTTACGTTTATAAGTCTCAAACCGATCTTTTTAAGCTCTGTTTCCACGTTGTCGCTGACTGCCGCCAAGAACTTGTCACGGTTTGTGTTGATTTCTTCGATATCCATCGTGGCGATAATAAGTCTTAACTGACCGAAGATGATATCCTTTGAAAGCTCCTGAATTTCAGAAAGCTGTAAGCCGAGCAGTCGCTCCGCCGCGTTTTGCATAACACCGGGCTCTGTTGAAATACCGACGGTAAATCTTGAGGGAACATCGATACGGATGTTCTGCTTGGAAAGCGCATTTTTAAGGTCGACCTGAATTGAAATGGGAGTCAGATCGAGATATGCGTACGATTGAAATACGGGGATAACAAATTCCGCACCGCCGTGGATACATTTCGCGCTTCTGTTCGTACCGTCTTTATTCTTACCGATAGAACCGTAAACTACCATTATCTTCTCTGACGGACACTTTCTGTAGCGTGAGCATATCCAGATAATGAACGAAAGTACGATAAGCACCGCGCCGCAAATTAAAAAGATTACTTCTGTGGACATAATTTTTCTCCTTTAAATTTTATTTACGTTTAACGACAAGGTTTGTCTGACCGCTTGTTCCGACCACGATTATCTCACAGCCGGTCGGTATGGACTCACTCTCATCGGTAACTGCGTTTCTTTCAACATACGATCCTTGAAGCATAATATGTACCTTTCCCTCGCCCTTTCGTGACGGCGGAATTGTAAGGTGTACTCTGCCCGCAGACCCCAATGCATTACGGTTGTCTGCCGTTCCGTCGCTTTTCAGCTTCATAACTGCCTTGAATAAATATGCGATAAGCACCATCATTGCCGCGCCGCTTAAAAATGCAACGGGGATTGTTATGGCAAGATGGATATTTGCGGACTGCATAACAACACCTACCCAACCGAATACAACAAAAAATGCTATTATTCCGCGCAGAGTGAATATATGTAACAGCTCAGCGCCCGAAGCGTCGTCAATATCGCCCGATTCGCCGAACAGCCCATCGCCAGACTCCATGTCGGGGGTATCAATATCGATGTCAGCATCGTTATCAAAGCCTAAAAACAAGAGCACGGTCTGAACTATAAGCACCAGCGTTGACGGTATTGCAATGCAGTAAAATATTTGCGAGGATAGATTCAATGCGTTCCACCAATCTGTGAACATATCATTTTTCCTTTCTTGAACAGATATAAATACGGTAATTTTTTAAAATACGGAAGAAAGTATCTCACGTGCGGTATCCCTCAACTTCGATGATGTGTGGGCGTAGAACATAACGAGCAGAATTTTTATAAGCCTCCGTCGGTCGCCCGAACTTTTTTCTTCGAAATCATCCGTTGCCAGCTCCGCTTTTTGCATGATATCATCTTTGTTACACACTGTGATATCAGTTTCTGCGATCATATTCACATATCTGTGATACAACTCCTCGTCGCCTATGAGGTCGTCGCTTTTGTCATCGGGCTCACCCGCTATAACATCGATCAGATTGCATATCAATTCAAGCTGAAGACTGTCCCTTAGCATGTTTATTATCAAGATTCTTGCAAGCTGTTGGCTTGAATAGAGCTTTTTGACAGGGGAAGATAAAAATTTGCGCTTCACCCAATTTTGAATAACGTGAGGCTCCAGCCCCGTCATATTTGAAACTTGCGACATCGTGATACCGCCTGCGGCAAAAATACCTTCAAACAATATTTTTGAACTGTTTTTATGAATACAACTTGTTTCAATCGTTGTTCCGGGATATGTTGCCACGTTATCACCTCCGTCCTCTGTTCTTGTACATATTATACCACATGGTCACGTGATTGTCAAGTAGGTTCATATGATTTTTTTTAAAATATTGCCGACTTGAAAAACTCTTTACGGTGTGGTATAATAACAATAATGCAGAATTGTTCGTTAAGGAGCTGAAAAAATGCGCAAAACGGTTACGGTGGCTATTGACAGACCTCTCGGATCTCACCATCCCGAATATCCCGATCTTTACTATCCCGTAAATTACGGATATATAAAAGGAACAACGGCACCCGACGGGGAAGAGCAGGATGTGTACATTCTCGGCGTTGATGAACCGCTTGAAGAATTTGTCGGGGAAATAATCGCAGTTATTCACCGCGAGGATGACATCGAGGATAAATGGGTGGCAGTACCAAAAGGTACTTCATTGACGGCAGAGGAAATTAATGAACAAATATATTTTCAGGAAAAATATTTTAAAACGACTGTAACTTTATTGTAAGGTGAAATAATATGAAAAAATATGCGTTAAACGAAACTGACAGAGAACTTATAATGACGGCACTTGACGTGCTTAAGGAAAATTTTGACGATGGGGTATATAACCACACCGTCGGCTGTGCGCTGCTTTGCAAAAACGGCAATGTTTATAAAGGTGTTAACTGTGACGGTATTCACGGCTCGTGCGCTGAATATATCACGATTGGAATCGCAATATCTGCCGGTGAGCGTGAATTTGACACAATCGTTGCAATTCACGACAAACAGCCTGACTATGTCATTTCTCCATGCGGAAACTGCCGACAAATGCTTTTTGATTACTGTCCTGATATAAAGGTGATAATACGGGATGATAACGGTGAACTTGTAAAGGTGACGTGCCGTGATCTTCTGCCGTTTGCATGGCGCCCCGTTATGTGTTGACGGTGTATCATTGTCTTTTGAATTCGTTCTGTGTGCACGATATTTTGTGCAAGTCATTTTTAACATTTCGTAACAAATCCATATCGCCTATTGAAATAAAGGGTGTATTTTGCTATAATAAACCGAATAAAATAATATAAATGGAGAACTCTATGAAAGATCAAAAGGAATTTAAACCGTATATCCCTGCGGAAAAGATCACACCTGAGTTTACCGTTACATCTATCGTGATGGGTATTTTGCTTGCTATCATATTCGGTGCAGCAAATGCTTATCTCGGTCTTCGTGTCGGTATGACGGTGTCGGCATCAATTCCCGCGGCGGTTATCGCAATGGGCGTTATCCGTGTGATAATGCGCAAAAACTCTATTCTTGAAAGTAATATCGTACAAACTGTCGGTTCGGCAGGTGAGTCTGTTGCCGCAGGTGCGATATTCACGCTTCCCGCTTTGTTCTTGTGGGCATCTGAGGGCGTGATGGAAAAGCCCGGTATCATTGAAATAACACTCATCGCACTTATAGGCGGTCTTTTGGGTGTGTTCTTTATGATACCGCTGAGAAATGCTCTTATTGTCAAGGAGCACGGTGTGCTTCCGTATCCCGAAGGAACGGCATGTGCCGAGGTTCTTCTCGCAGGCGAAGAAGGCGGTGCCAACGCTTCCACAGTCTTTGCAGGTATGGGTATTGCGGCGGCATTCAAGTTCATCATTGACGGACTTAAGTTTTGTGCAGGTGAAATAACATTTGCACTTAAAGGCTTTGCAGGTGCTGTCGGTACACAGATATATCCCGCTGTAATGAGTGTCGGATATATATGCGGTCCCAAGATATCAGCATATATGCTGTCGGGCGGTATACTCAGCTGGCTTGTAATTATCCCCATGATCGTTATGTTCGGTGAAAGCATTGTTATCTATCCCGGTACACAGACGGTTGGCGAAATATTTGCCGCAGACGGTGCCTCGGGTATCTGGATCACTTATGTGCGCTACATCGGTGCGGGCGCATTGGCTGCAGGCGGTATCATCAGCCTTATCAAATCGCTTCCTATCATTGTTTCCACATTTGCGGGCGCGATGAAATCAATGAAAAACAGCGGTGCGTCAGCTGGCACATTGAGAACTGAAAAGGATATCAGCATAAAGGTAGTGCTTATCGCGGTTGTTATACTTGCACTTGTTATGTGGCTCGTTCCCGCAGTTCCCGTGTCACCGCTCGGTGCTATTATCGTTGTTGTTATCGGCTTCTTCTTTGCAACGGTTTCTTCCCGTATGGTAGGACTTGTGGGAAGCAGTAACAACCCCGTTTCGGGTATGGCTATCGCAACGCTTCTTATCGCTACCATCGTTCTTAAAATGACAGGTATGGTAGGTGCTGCCGGTATGTGCAGTGCTATTGCAATCGGCTCTATCATCTGTATCGTTGCGGCAATATCGGGCGATACGTCACAAGACCTTAAAACAGGTTACCTTCTCGGCGCAACACCTAAAAAACAGCAGATAGGTGAAGTCATCGGTGTTATTGCTTCAGCTCTTGCTATCGGCGGTACGCTTTACTTGCTCGACAGCGCATGGGGCTTCGGCACAGATGAGCTTGCCGCACCTCAGGCAACTCTTATGAAGATGATCGTTGAGGGCGTTATGGAAGGAAATCTCCCATGGGGACTTGTATTCATCGGTGCATTTATCGGTATTGCGGTTGAAGTTGTCGGTATCCCCGTGCTTCCTTTCGCAATAGGCGTATATCTGCCGATACACCTTTCCGTTTGCATTATGGCAGGCGGTGTTGTAAGACTTGTATTTGACAAGATGAAGAAGGACGAAGAAAAGAAAAACGCTATCATAAGCGACGGTGTACTTTTCTGTTCCGGTATGATCGCAGGCGAAGGTCTTGTAGGTATTTTTCTTGCAGTGCTTGCAATAACAGGTATTGACAAAGTCCTCGATATTTCGGGTTATCTCGGATTTTCCGAACCCATTGGAAACATCGTAAGTCTTGTTGTATTCGCTCTTGTCATTCTCAGCGTTCTGAAGTTTTCACTTCTTAAAAAACGTAAATAATGAAGAAAAATAAACAAGAGGAAAATTATCTTGACAGAATACCCAAAAGGAAAACGGGTATTGACTGGACGGAAAAAGACGGTATTGTAACGCTCAATATAGAAAATAAGGGTGTGTTTAATAAAATAGCGCAAAAGCTTTTCAAAAAGCCGAAAATAAGCTATATACACCTTGATGAATTCGGAAGCTTTGTGTGGAAGATCAGCGACGGTGCCGCAGACATAACAGCCCTCGGGGAACATGTCAAGGAAAAATTCGGTGAAAAAGCCGAACCGCTTTATCCCCGACTTGCAAAGTATTTTCAGATCCTCGACAGCTACGGCTTTGTAGAGTGGGCAAATACCGAAAACAAAAAGTAAAAATAACAGCCGATTCAATTAATTTGAGTCGGCTGTGTTTCTGGAATTAACCTTTGGATTATTTTAAGTGATATATAAAATAAGCGCCCTGCCCGTCCCCCCACAGTTCGCAGGGAAAACG
>JAZTXA010000122.1:0-2108 GCA_045636245.1 Eubacteriales bacterium
ACTGCATCACAGGTGCTCTCACAGCTTAACAACGGATGTTCCATCGAAGGTATTGACGTTAAAACTGGTACGGCTGTCAAATTTATTGTAAGCGGTGTGCTTTACGATATTGTATTCATTGTTGTTGAAAACGACCTCAACTGTGACGGTGCAGTAAACGGTCTTGATCTTCTTAAGTTCAAAAAAATTCAAACAGGTCAAGTATTCGGCGCGTTTGCTGAATATGCTGCAGATGTTAACGGCGACGGGGTACTTACCGATGAAGACAGCTCTTTGATTGCGGAACTGATAGCTGCACAAAACTGATCAAAACAAAAAGGGACTTCCTCATTTTAAATGAGGGAGCCCTTTTTATTATAACTTCCGTTGTTTTAAATAAAATGTACAGCAAAAATTAAGTTTTGCGTGATTATCTTATTTCTTTTCTCATATCTGCCCAGCAACGGACAACTTTGAAGCCTGCGGATTCGTAAATGTTTCTTGCCGGGTTTGTTTCACCTGTGAAAAGCGTCATGAATTCAGCACCCATGTCGTGAAGTCCCGAGCAAAGAGAAGAGAACAATGCACTTCCCAGACCGTATGCACGGTATTCTGTATGAACGCCTATACCTGCAAAGTAACCGCGTCCGCTTTCCTGAACGGTGAGAGGACCTGTGAATCCGATAACCTTTGCGCGGCCGTCACCGGCTGATGCATCCTCTGCAACCAAAAGGGGCAGGGGATTTTCTTTTGCCTCGTTACCCATAATTGCCGCTTTCCAACCGGGATTTTTAAGGTTATCGAAAAGCTCTTCGAGATCATAGTGGCGGTTTTTATCATAGTATGTAATCGAAAGACCGTGCTCCTTTGCTTTTTCCATTTTAGCCTTGATCTTTTCGGAAAATTCAAAGCCTTCAAGACATCTGTAATACGAATTCTGATATGCAAAATCACGGTAACCGATATTCTTCATAAAGATATAACCGCCCTGAAGCATATCAACACCGGGGATACCGGGATGGTCGTGTCCGTCTGTTCCGGGAACGATCCACGAAAGACCTACGGGGTTATAGAATACAGCCTCGTACTTTGTAAGTGTAACATCAGCTACATCCTTAAGCGCCTTTTCGATTTCTTCAGCAAGTGCCTTACCGATCTTCTGACGGCGGTAGTCCTTGTCAACAAGAACATATGTGATATATCCGACTTCCATTCCCGCTTTGTGTGTACCTGCGGCAAAGCCGATCACCTTATCACCGTCAAGTGCGGCGACTGCAACCTTTTTAACCCCCGTGTATTCATCGAAGAAAAGGCTTTTGAACTTTTCAGGTGAAAATTTCTTGATAACTATTTCATTTTGGGCATATTCATTCCAAAAAGCAGAAAGAACACCCACATCAAGCGTTTTTGCGTCAACTGTTTTCATAATAAACCTCGCTGATATTTATTGTCCTTATTATAATATAAGCTGTATTATTTGTCAATATTTATTATACAAAAGCCGTTTTGAGAGCTGAAAAGATGAATTTTGTAAATAGTTTTATATAAATCGCTTGACAAATTTAATAAACTGTGCTACTATAAATACAAAGAAACGGAGGAATTTAAATGCAAAAAAGCTTATACAGTCTTATACTTTCGGATTCTGTAATATCAAAAATAGATATGCTTGCTCTTAAACGCGGAACAAACCGTTCAAATTTAATAAATATTATTCTTGCCGATTACGTTTCTCTCACTACCCCTGAAATGCACATTGAAAATGTTTTCAGGCAAATGGAAAAGATGCTTTCGGTATATGACAATATTGTGCCGATATTAACTCCGAACCGCCCGACAATGTCGGTAAAAAGCACGCTTGAATATAAGTACAGACCGACTGTGAAATATGATATTCACCTGTACCGCGATATGCAGGACGGCGCGTTTGGAGAGCTGTCGGTGTCATTCCGTACACAGTCAGATACACTTTTGTCGCTCACAGAGGAATTTTTTAAATTCTGGTGCAGACTTGAAGATATGTATGCACAAAGATGCTTTAAAAACGATATAAGATATTACTATGCCGACGGTAAATTTGTTCGCACACTTATGTGCACAGAAAATGTTAATTCTTCTCCCGAAGCACT
>JAZTXA010000123.1:0-3114 GCA_045636245.1 Eubacteriales bacterium
TGCAAACGCAAATAAAATGTTTTGCAAAGGAGTGTAATTAAAATGTCTAAGAGCAACAACAAGAGCATGGTTCCCGAGGCACGTGAGGCACTTGACAGATTCAAGATGGAAGCTGCAAGCGAAGTAGGCGTTGACCTCAAGCAGGGTTACAACGGCCACCTCACTTCACGTGAAGCAGGCAGCGTAGGCGGTCAGATGGTTAAGAAGATGATCGAGTCCTACGAGAAGAACATGAAGTAACCTGACTCACAGCAATAACAAAACCTCCGCAATACGAACGTATTACGGAGGTTTTAATAATTTTTCTGCTTATACTTTACTTTTTGACTTTGACTTTTTAACAGCCAACGCAACCGAGCCACCGAGCATAATCAGCGCAGGGACATTGGGAATAACCATAAGCTGATTAAACATATCGGTCAGCTCCCAGACAAGGTCGTTTGAAAGGCAGGAGCCGAGGAAGGTAAAGCCGACGGCAACGAGCGCATAAATCTTTTTGGATTTTTCACCGAAGAGATAGATTGAGTTGACCTTACCGAAAAGGTTCCAGCTGATGATGGTTGAAAACGCAAAGAACATCAGACAGATTGCAACAAAAATATTACCTGCGGTTGTACCGAAAACGCTGCCGAAAGCAAGCTGAGCCATATTGGCTTTTGAAACACCTTCTGCCGCACCCGAAGCGAGAATACCGCCATCGGCATAGAGAGTTGAAATTACAACAAGCGCTGTCATTGTGAGAACAACAAAAGTATCAATGAAAACACCGACCATTGCCATAACGCCCTGGTCGTGCGGTTTTTCAACCTTTGCAAGTGCGTGTGCGTGAGGTGTTGAACCCATACCTGCTTCGTTGGAGAAAAGGCCGCGCTTTGCACCCTGGCTGATTGCTGTTTTGAGTGCCGCACCTGCACCACCGCCGATAAGAGCCTGAGGAGCAAAAGCATATTTAAAAATCATAACAAATGATTCGGGCACATTTTTAATTTTTACAGCGAGAATGACAAGCGAGCCGACAATATAAAGCAGAGCCATAACCGGCACAATTTTTTCGGTAACAGATGCAATTCTGTCGGAGTTGCCGAAGAAAACAATACCTGACAGCACAGCGACTATCACACCAATAATAATCGGAGAAATACCGAAGGCTTCACTGCAGTTTGATGCGATTGCGTTTGACTGTACCATGCTGCCCATAAAGCCGAGTGCGAGCATACTTGCTATAGCAAAAAATCCTGCAAGGAACTTGCCGAACTTACCTTTGAACGCTTTTCGGATATAGTAAACAGGTCCGCCGTAAACGCTGCCGTCCTCCTTGACAACACGTGTCTCCTGAGCGAGAACAGCTTCGGCATAAATCGTTGCCATACCGAAGAAAGCAATTACCCACATCCAGAAAATTGCACCGGGGCCGCCGATAAGAATTGCACCGCAGGTACCGACAACGTTACCTGTGCCTACCTGTGCCGCAATCGCAGTTGCAAGCGCCTGGAACGAACTCATTCCGCCTTTTTGCTTGCCGCCGCGAAATGAAATTCCGCCGAAAGCACGTTTCATACCCTCACCGAAACAGCGAACCTGAACAAAGCGGGTCTTCACGGTAAAATAGAGACCTGTGCCGATAAGCAGTATGATGAGAATGTAATCCGATAAATAAAAATTGATTTGCTGAACGATTTTCAAAAGCGTATCCATAGTAAGATTCCTCCGGAATAAAAAAATTGAACCGCCCCGAAAAAGGCGGTTCTGAAAAAACAAAGTTAAAAAACAAATGCAGATTAAATTAAATCGGTTGCATCTGCTCTGTCCTTTTGCCTGAGAGATTCAGCCGTAAAAAACGGCCTTGCACCTTGGGCACTCAATTTAATGAGATTCTCCAGAGCCTCCTCCGCTTTCGGTTTCGAAGCCGATTCCGAAAGTTTCACAGGGGTTATTGCAGATTAGTGTATCACTGATAGCCGGATATGTCAATAGAGTAAAAGAAGTTTTCGTTTCTGCAAAATCAACAGAAAGCGAAATGGGTTTGTATTTGAAACTATTGCTTTATTATTCTCAGTATGATAATATATAATTTAATGTATTGAACATTTTTCAGAAAGGAGCGGCATACGGCTGATGTTATTTTCGTCTTATGAGTTTGTTTTTGCTTTTCTGCCGATAACGGCTGTAGTGTTTTTTGCACTGTCAAAAATCAAAAACCCGTATCCTCAGCGTGCTTTCCTTGCCGCCGCTTCCCTTTTCTTCTATTCATATTTTGAATGGAGTTATTTCCTTATTATATCAGCTTCAATCGCAGTGAATTTTATTTTGGCAAAAATCTCTCTGACCGGCAAATCGCAAAGCTTAAAAAAAGCTATATTTATTCTGTCGGTAATTTTCAACGTGGGATTGATAGGTTATTACAAATACTACGATTTTACCGTTGACACAATAAACTCCATCGCTTCAACAGATATACCGCTCAAAGGTATACTGATACCTCTGGGCATCAGTTTTTTCACCTTTCAACAGCTGTCTTTCCAGCTCAGAACACTCAGAACAGATAACAAAAAACTCAATTTTATCGATTACACGCTTTTCGTTTCTTTCTTCCCGCAGCTTATTGCAGGCCCCATAGTGCTTTATGATGAGCTTATACCTCAGATCGAGGACAGCAAAAAGCGATTTTTCAACAAAGAAAACTTCGCGGCAGGTTTTTCAATTTTTACATACGGCCTTTTCAAAAAGCTTATTATTGCAGATGAGCTTGCGTTGATTGTCGACAACGGCTTTGCCGCAACAAATCCTTTGGGGGCGCTCCCGATGTGGGTTACCGCATTCGCCTATACTTTCCAGATTTATTTTGACTTTGCAGGTTATTCCGAAATGGCAATAGGTCTGGGCAAAATGTTCAACTACGACCTGCCTGTCAACTTCCTCACACCTCTCAGGTCAGCGAGCATAACCGAGATGTGGCAGCGTTGGCACATCACCCTGGGCAGGACACTTGCGGAGCTTGTATACATTCCGCTCGGAGGAAACAAAAAAGGCAAGCTCAGAAAAAAGATAAATCTTTTCATTGTTTTCCTCGTCAGCGGCATATGGCACGGTGCATCATGGACCTTTGTGCTGTGG
>JAZTXA010000124.1:0-2342 GCA_045636245.1 Eubacteriales bacterium
AGTAATTTTCATCGGTCAAAGGGTTGAATCTCTGTTCGAATTTGTTAGTTGTTTCTGTTTTGACTTGCGCGCTTGAGTCGGTATTCGGCACATTCACGGCATCATTTACCGCTTCTGTTACTTTTTCTTTAACGGCTTTAAGAATACTATCAAAAAATCCCATAATTATATCTCCGAGATAAATATCAGATGCAGTTCACCCACACAAGCATATCGCATTCACCGTTATTGGCAAATGTATAATACGGCTTGAAGATAAGCGGAACTTTCTTTTTGTTGTTATTCTTCTTTCTGTAAAGTCCGTCGAATTCACAGCTTAAATTTCCTTCAAGACACAAATCGGGAAGTGTATCGATACCTGTGCTCACAACATCGATTTTTACGGATGAATCAACGGTTATTGCGTTAAGCTCATATTCGTTAAAGCATCTTTCCATACAGTAAACGACAGGACCGTAGCAAAGTGCCGCACGTCCTGCGTTTGCACGCACATTCGGATGTGCTTCAACAAAATACGGAGCCATCTTAAAATCAATTGCTATTTCAAAAGCATCTGCCACATTCTCAAATACGATATATCCGTTTTCTTTTCTGTACGAAAGAGAAGAGGAAACATCAAAATCATCGCACCATTCGGGAATTCTGAAGTAAATGCTGTTGTATTCACAAGCACTTGCTTTTACATTTATTTTGCCGTTTAACGGATATGATGTGTTCATCGAAAGGGAAATGCTTTCATTGTTGAGGCTGAGTGCTGCATATTGATTTACAACAAGTGCGTTTTCGAATTCGGAGAAGAATACGTCACCGATACGTGCAAATGTTCTGTTTATGTTGGGAGGACAGCACGATGTTTCAAAAATTTCCTTTCTTGTTCTGATGGGAAGCTTTGAACGCTTGTGAGGTGCCATGCATGTTTCTTTTTCAAGTGAATGTAAATGTATTTCAAGGGGATTTTCGTAGAAAAATGCTTTGCCGTCTGCCGATGTTGAAGAAAGCAGGTTGTTGTACATAATGCGTTCTATAACTGCGCCGTAAGCGGGATTTAAACGCTTTTTCTGAAGTGAAAGTGCGAAGAGCAAAAATGCAATTGCCGCACAGCTTTCAGTATATGCCTTGAGGTTGGGCAAGTCGTAAGTTACCGTAAATGCCTCGCCCATACCGCTTGATCCTATACCGCCTGTGATGTACATACGCTTTTTGCTTATGTTGTCAAAAATTCTGTCACAAGCCGCCTGCAAAGCTTCATCACCTGTTCTTTGTGCCGCCTCGCTCATAGCGATATAAAGGTAAGTCGCACGTACAGCATGTCCCTCTGCTTCTGTCAGCTCTCTTACGGGTGTGTCGTTCTGGTCGTATTTCTTTGTTACTATATTTTCATCAATGGAAGGCTCGTCTGTGTTGCCTCTCAAATTGATGAAATGAAGTGCCATGTCGAGATACTTTTTATTACCTGTATGGTCATAAAGCTTGATAAGCGCAAGCTCAATTTCCTCGTGTCCGGGAGTCTGGAATTTGGCTGTTTTTTCAGTAATAAATGCCTTTTCGATGCAGTCAACATAGCGCATCATCACCTTCAAAAACTTGTCCTTGCCCGTTGCCTTGTGGTAAGCAATAGCGCTTTCGATAAGGTGGCCTGCACTGTAAAGCTCATGCGCGGGACGGCGGACAAATCTGTCATCTGGGAAAAGCTGCATAAAATACGGATTGAGATACCCGTCCTCCATCTGATGCTTTTCCATGCTGTCTATAAGCTCCTCAATGATTGCAACCTCATCGGCACAGCAGTCGGGATCGGTTGTGATAAGATAAGAAACACCCTCAGCCCACTTTGCAACGTCAGAGTCCTGTGCAACACCGGGCTTTATTTTGCCTTCGGTGTAGTTGAATCGCAAAGTATCAATTCTGCCAGTTTCTTCAAAGCGTTTGTACACGCTTTGAATGCTTGAATATTTGTTGAGATTGTAACGGTTCAGCCAGAAACCGTCGTTGAATTTTATATCTTTAAAACTTATGTTTTCCACGGTAATTCCTCCGAATGGTTAAATATTGAAAACAACAGAATTATATCACACATGGCATTTTTTTTCAACCCCTAAAACAAAATTTGCTGTATATGTGTCCATCGATTTATTGGATTTTGTAGGATTCGGCGTCATCGACATCCCGTTTTAAATTTTCTAAAACCTTAATTAAGTCATCACAAAAAACGACACAGCGATGCAGAAAATGTAAATATTGTGTAAAAAACGCACATTGCTGCTTTTTTATCTCATGTGCTATTGACTTATTTTTTATTATATGCTATAATAAGCTATCTATAAGGGTGATTATATCTACAG
>JAZTXA010000125.1:0-13212 GCA_045636245.1 Eubacteriales bacterium
ATAATTATGTCCTTCGGAAATGTGAACATCAATGTTCTGTACTTTGAGCCATTCTACAAGTGTATTCATCTGTTCATGCGTAGTACCTTTTTTCAGAACCGCAATCATTTTATTAAATCTCCTTTGAAAAATTACGTAAAAAACGGCACGAATTTTCTCGTGCCGCTAAATTTCAAAAATTTTACACACAGGGCAAAAAAATTCAGCAACACAAAGAACTATTACCGCTAAAGCAAGAGCAAAAGTAATAGTAAAAATATGTAACTGTGAAGCAAAACTTTTTCATTTTTTACACCCTTCCATCGAAGTTGGATATAATAATATCACAATTTATAATGGATAATAAGAATTTTTTTTGTTATTTTGGTAAACTTTCAATATATTCTATGTTCCATCTCAAAACATTTTACTTTTTTTGAATTTATTTTTTAGAAAAGTATTGACAAAAGGAAAGTTTTGTGGTAATATAAACAACGTTGTGAAAACAACTCGTTCCATTAGCTCAGAAGGTAGAGCACTTGACTTTTAATCAAGATGTCCGGAGTTCGACTCTCCGATGGATCACCAAAAAAGATAACATCCGAATTTTTCAGTTCGGATGTTATCTTTTTATCCAAACCGCAGGATTGGTATCGGTTCTGTGTCTTTTTTAACTAAATCCGCCTCTGCGAAATAGATCCAATGTGTGGATAAAATACGATCTCATCGTAATTAAATGCGGATTTTATTCCATCTCGCTTATGCGGGATTTCTTTTTATATATAATTATCATTGACAAACTACCTGTTTTATAATAGAATGTAGCTAAACATTTAAGGAGAAACGATATGAAACTTATAAATGAGAAAAAAATAAAAGAAAATATTGAAAAGAGGATAAATTCCGATATCGAAAAAAATCTTGTGGGAGGCGCCTGCGTTCTTGTAAAGCAAAACGGGCGCACTGTTTACGAAAACGCTTTCGGAGTTAAAGACCATAATACAAATGAGCCGCTTAAAACAGACGCTGTTTTCAGGCTTGCATCAATGACAAAGCCTGTGACAGCCGTAGCGATTCTTATACAGGTATCACGCGGACTTGTCGGACTTTACGATCCTATCGAAAAGTTTTTGCCATCTTATGTGGAAATGGATATAGGTAAGCTTGACGAAAACGGTAATATTGTAAGGGTAGGTAAGGCGAAAAACAAACTCAGGGTGATACATTTTCTGACACATTCAAGCGGTGTCGGAACAATGGAGGTCGGTGACAAATATATTTCAACCATGCCAAAAGAAAAGTTTGCAACATTAAAGGATGTTGTTGATTACCATGCGGACTGTCCGCTTGCGTTTGAACCCTGTACAGCTCAGTATTACAGCCCGCTTGTGGGCTTCGATGTGCTTGCGAGAATCGTTGAAATATCGTCGGGAATGTCATATGATAAATTCTTGGAAAAGGAAATTTTCGTACCTCTCGGTATGCACGAAACAACGTATGAGCCGTCGGATGCACTTTGTGAAAGAATGGTGTCAATTCATGACATATCAGACGGGAAAAGTGTTTCTGTTGACAGAAAACAAGGCTTAAGAAGATTTCATTTCAGCGGCGGCGCAGGTCTTGTGTCAACGATATACGATTATTCAAAATTCTCCGAAATGCTCTTAAACGGCGGTCTTATTCCCGCTGAGCTTATGTTTGCAATGTCACGTCCACAGCTTCCGTATCATATTATGCCGGGAAGTCAGATCTGGGGACTCGGTGTAAGGGTAATTACAGACGATGATTATAAGCTTCTTCCAAAGGGTTCGTTCGGCTGGAGCGGTGCGCACGGAACGCATTTCTGGGTAGATCCCGTAAATAAAATAACGGCTGTATATATGAAAAATTCAAGACATGACGGCGGTGCAGGCGCGGTTACGGCAAACAATTTTGAAGAAGATGTAACAACATCTCTTGAAGATTAAATAGTAAATAAAAACGCTGTAAGCTTTATCGTATAAAGATAAACTTACAGCGTTTTTTTATGCTGTTTATTTTGAAAATTCCGAAAGCATATTTTTAAGTGTGTTGCAAAATTCTAAAGGTTCGTCGTATTGCGGGGAGTGACCGCAGCCGTCTATAAGCGTAAAGTCTTTTTCGGGTGCTGATATGTAATTGAAGTAGTCTTCTGAATATTTAACAGGTGTTATCCAATCCTCGGAACCCGAAATGAAACCCACAGGCACTTGATATTCCTCACCGTAATCACGCACGTCTGCTTCCTGAATATAATCGAACAACTGTTGATTAAGCCCTATGAAATCTTCAAGATTTCCCAATTGTTTTATAAACCAACGTAAGTCGTTAAATCCCATATACGGCGAAACGATACCTTCCCAAATTGAACTTGTTTCTTTCGGGGCGTGATGATATTTACTGACGTAGACACGAAGGTTCATCGCATTTACTAAAGACATATCCTCGGAATATTGCCTGTATGCTTCCTCTAAATCTGACGTATCATCACCGTTGGCATTTGCAGTTTCAAGAGCGTGTTTATAGCTGTAAATTTCACTTTCAATATTCACAAACTGACCGACGCCGATATAAGCCAAAACTTTTTCGGGATGCTCCAAAGTGTATTTACTGCCAAGCATAGTTCCGTATGAATGACCTGCAATTATTACTTTATCTGTATTGAAACGTTCAGTTAAATAATTTACCAATTCATCAAGGTCTGAAAGCGCTGTTTCGAACGATACACTTTCGTTATTCCGATGTTCATTATAATTTCGGTAATATGTGCGCCCGCATCCTCGCTGATCCCAGTTCACTATTGTATATTCATCTGTCAGGTGCTTTTGAAATATATAATTCACAAACGCATCAGGGCTTGCAGGCCCTCCGTGAAGCCATATTATAATGGGATTTTCGGTGTTTTCACCGCGTATCAATAAATATTGTTCCTGATTCCCGAGTGTAACATATATACCTTCATCAACACCGTTTGGCGTATTAATGCGGTAGGAAAGATATGTAACAAGACGTGAGGCGCAAATAAGCATCACAATGGCAACAATTGTCGAAAGAAAAGAAATTCCCGCCCGCTTTAATATTTTTTTTGGGTGTATTTTCTTTTTTACAAAGCTCATTTTTAATCCTTTAAAATATCCTCCCATTTTATGCCGTTATGGGAAAATATCTTTTTTACCTCCTCTGTAGTGATGTTATCCGTTGGATTTGATTCGTTTACGATGATTGCGATTCCATCGGCTGAATATAGTTTAGTGGTAAGGGAAGTTGAAATTTCAGATGACACAAACGCAATACCGCCGTTTTGGCCTGCGGATGTGATACATTCCTCTGTGTGCGATGTCTGAAGCTCTATCTGAAGATTTTTATTTACAAGATTCATATATGCTTTTGCCAACCTGTCAACGATGGGGTATGAAGAATACGAGCAGTACAAAGTAAGCACTCCGCGGGGCATGGAGCTTATATAGAACGTACCTTCGGAAAAAGTGATGTATCTGTTTTTGCTTATTATGTGCTGACCGTCTTTTGAGAAAATATATCTTATAAAATCAAGTCCGCCGTCGCTTATCTTGTTTTCGTCATATGCAAGGTTGAGGGGATGATAAAGCTCATACTTATCGTTTTTGATGTTCTCGTAAGTTGGTGCAAAACCGTTTATTTTCAGTGCTTTTACTTCATCTGTAAGCTGTGAAGAGGAAATATATCCGACAGCTGAAATGTCTGATATAACAGCATTTTTCATGTCATTTTGTGAAGTGACCGATGTTGAATTGCCGAAGCTTACAACTTGCTCTCCGTTCTCGTTTAAAGATATAAAATCACCTGCGGAGAGAAATGAACCGTATAACCCCGATGCTTCTGTGTAAGAAAAACGGTGTACGGTGCTTTTTTTATCGAATTTTTCAGCACATGACGGTAAAAGTAAAATGCATATGATAAGTTGTATTGAAAGTAATTTTTTAAGCATATCTCACCTTTGATAAAATTGGTAATTAAGTAATTAAAATACACATTAAACAATGTATTCTATCATATAAATAATGAACAAGTCAAGAATTTTAAAGCGATGCATATAATAAAATGAAAAACTTTCGAAGGAGGAAATATGACAAACAATACAAACTTCGGGTATCTTGGCGTAACTGTGACTACGGCGATCGATGCAATTCCCATTGAAGGTGCAACCGTTACCGTGTCGCGCTTTGAAAATGGTACGGATGTACCTGTTAAGATACTTACCACCAATTCAGACGGGAAAACTGACATTATTATACTTCCTACACCGCCGAGAGAAAATTCCCTGACTCCGAACCCAACAGGCCCTTCATATTCCGTGTATAATGTGCGTGTTGACAAGGAAGGATTTTATACGCAAAACAGTCTGAATGTGCCGATATTTACAGGTATAACATCTATACAGCCGATGAGGCTGATACCTTTTGTATACGGTCAGTTTGAAAACGGTCAAAACGAAAGGATACCATATTCGGAACTTACCAACGAAAACCAAACGGGCGAAAATTTACAGTAAGGCAGGTTGAAAAATGGCAAATTTACCTTTTATTCCCGAATTTATTACGGTTCACCTTGGGCGGCCCGATGAGTATGCCGAAAATGTGACAGTGTCTTTCCCCGAATATATTAAAAATGTTGCTTCAAGCGAGCTTTATCCTACATGGCCCGAATC
The DNA here is from genome assembly GCA_045636245.1 of Eubacteriales bacterium. Lineage (GTDB taxonomy): Bacteria > Bacillota > Clostridia > Oscillospirales > CAG-272 > RGIG7213. The sequence goes on from JAZTXA010000125.1 coordinate 4,685, forward strand.
AGCCCTGAGAGCCAACATTTTGGCGCAGATATCGTATGCCTTAAACCGTGTGTACACGGAATACTACAGGGCAAGCGGATATGATTTTGACATTACTTCCTCGACCTCGGTAGATCAAAGCTTTGTCAGAGGCAGAGATATTTTCGAAAATGTCAGCCAGATCGTTGATGATATATTTAATAATTACATAGTAAGGCGCGGAAATGTTGAACCGCTGTTTGCATCATACTGCAACGGTACCACAACAACATGCGAGGGGCTTTCGCAGTGGGGAAGCGTTGACAGAGCAAATGAAGGACTTATTCCTTATGAGATATTACAGTACTACTACGGCGAAAACATTGACCTCGTCCAGAATGCTCCCATTGACAATATAGAGCCGTCAAATCCGCTTAATCCTCTAAAACTCGGAAGCATTGGTGAGGACGTAAGACAGGTACAGCTTAAGCTCAACAGAATCAGTAAAAACTATCCGTCTATACCGAAGATCGTTCCTGTTTCGGGCTTTTTTACGGAATCAACGGAAAATGCCGTAAAGGAGTTTCAGCGTATATTTAACCTTACCGTCGACGGTATAGTGGGTAAAGCAACATGGTACAAAATACAGTTTCTCTATAACGGCGTGAAAAGACTTAACGACCTTGCGGGCGAAGGGCTTGTTTACGAGGAAGTGAAAAAACAGTTTCCCGATACGCTCAGCCTCGGGGCTGAGGGCGATTATGTTGCAATACTTCAATATTATTTACGTGTTATAGGCGACTATTACAATTCCGTTCCGATAATAGAGGTGACGAGAGTGTACGATGAGGCGACAAAAAATGCTGTCTCTGAATTTCAGTATATTTTTGGACTTGATCCCGACGGAATAACTGGTGAGCTTACGTGGGCAGCAATATTTGATGCATATTACGGTATTATTCAAAGCTTGCCTGCTGATATAATTTCTTCGGCAACAGCCCCGTTCAGCGGAAATTACCTTGCTCTCGGTTCAAGCGGCGATGAGGTATCGCGTGTGCAGGAATATCTTAATGCCGTGGCAACGGTATATCCGTCCATTGTTCCGCCGCCTCAAACGGGTGTGTATGCATCACAGACCGAGGAGGCGGTAAGGGAATTTCAAAGGCTTTTCGACCTCACCGTGACAGGTATAATAGACCCGATAACGTGGGATGAACTGACAGAGCAGTACGTTTTAATAAGCGAAGGAAACTTGAGAAGTGAAGGACAGTTTGCAAATGAAGCATCAACAGATACAGAGGAGGGCACGGTATGAACAATCAGAATACACCCAATTTTTTCGCATCGGCAGATCAAAAAAGCATCAACAGAGAAATACAGAATATGATTTATTACATATCATTTTTCGATAAAGATATCCCCCGCGTGTATCCCGACGGTATATATGGGGAAGAAACGGAAAATGCAGTCAGGATATTTCAGGAACAAAACGGACTTGAACCCACAGGCCGTGTGAATTATGAAACATGGGTAAGGCTTCGTGAAAGATATCTTTCGCTGAGTGATAAAAATGCCGCACCGATAAGAATTGCTATATTTCCTTCAACACTTTATGAAACGCAAACCGGTGAAACAAGCGGAATTGTCACAGTTATACAAATACTTCTTGATGAGCTTTCGGAACATTTACCCATAGGTACCGTCGAAAGAACGGGAGTGAATGATGAGCAGACGATAGAGGCGGTAAGAAAATATCAAAACATAAGAAATCTGCCTTTGACGGGAATGGTTGATAAAAGAACGTGGGATGCTCTTGCCACGGATTACGAGATATTTGAGAAAAAATCGGAATGATACTGTATATATTTGCAACGTAAAACCCATAATCCCAGTGAAAAAGTTGTTATGAGGTGGATATGTACAATAAACTGACAAAAACCGCTGAAAATGCGCTTTCAAGTGCGGTAAAGACAGCGAAAAAAATGGGACATACGTATGTGGGAACTGAGCATTTACTTCTCGGACTTTTGAGCGAAAAGGGATGTATTGCCTCAAAGATACTTGTAAGCCGCGGAATAGAATTTGACACTGTCAGCGATATGATAGAAGAAACAGTCGGCTTTGGAGAAGTGACGGATATTTCCTCTAAAGATATGAGTCCGAGAGCAAAAACCGTGATAAGTAACGCGTCATGTGAGGCGATGAAATATTCGTCCGTGTGTGTGGGAACAGAGCATATTTTGCTTTCCCTTATAACCGAAAGCGACAGCACCGCATACAGGATAATAAGCGCGCACGGTGCAAAGCTTTCCGAACTCTATACAGATATAATGGCATTTATAGATAACGGTAACTGCGATAAGAATGTTTTCTCTAAAGAGAAGAAAACAAAGGTGTACCTTAAAGATATGCCGACGGTAAAGCAGTATGGGAAAAATCTTAACGACGAGGCACTCAAAGGTAAGTTTGACCCTGTCATCGGCAGGGATGAGGAAATGCAGCGTGTCATACAAATACTGTCGCGCAGAAACAAAAACAATCCCTGTCTTATAGGTAAGGCAGGTGTGGGGAAAACGGCGATAGCAGAGGGACTTGCGCTGAAGATAGTAAACGGCGATGTGCCGTCCGATCTTGAAAACAGAGTCATATTTTCTCTTGATATGAGCGCCATGCTGGCAGGTGCGAAATACAGGGGTGAATTTGAAGATCGTATGAAAAATATCATCAATGAGCTTTCAAAAAATCCGTGTGTCATTCTTTTTATCGATGAATTGCATACTATAGTGGGTGCGGGTGCTGCGGAGGGTGCAATAGATGCGGCAAACATTCTCAAGCCTGCTCTTGCCAGGGGAGAAATGCAGATAATAGGCGCAAGCACGCCCGATGAATACAGAAAGAGTGTTGAAAAGGATCCCGCGCTTGAAAGACGCTTCCAGCCCGTAAATGTACCCGAACCGACAAAAGAAAAAACGTATGAAATACTAAGCGGAATAAAGGAAAGGTACGAGCAACACCACCGTGTTACAATATCCGATGATGCTGTCCGCGCTGCTGTTGAGCTTTCGGGAAAATTCATAACCGACAGATGCTTTCCCGATAAGGCGATAGATCTTATAGATGAAGCGTGCAGCAGAAAAAGGGTGTCGCTGTTTGAATATCCGGAGGATATTATAAGCGGCGAAAGAGAATTAAAAAAACTTACGTGTGAAAAGGAGGCGGCAATAAAAAAACAGGATTTTGACTGTGCATGCAGGATACGCGAAAAAGAAAAAAAGATGGCAAATCTTTTGAATGAGAAAAAGAGTGCGTGCTTAAGGCACCGTGAAAATACCGCAATGACAGTAACATCCGATGATATTGCGAAAGTGATAACGGGAATTACAAAAATTCCGACAGGCAGGCTTATTGAAGGTGAAGGGGAATTTTTACGCACGCTTGAGGAAAGGCTGAACGAAAGAATAATTGGTCAGAATGAAGCTGTTAAGTCCGTATGCCGTGCGGTCATGCGTGCAAGAACGGGGATAAAGGATCCGTCTCGTCCGTGCTCTTTTATATTTTCCGGGCCTACGGGCGTGGGTAAAACGATGCTCTGCCGCGAGCTTGCACATTTGATGTTTTCGGGAGATAAAGCATATATAAAGCTTGATATGAGTGAATATATGGAGAGCCATTCAGTCTCACGAATGATCGGTGCACCGCCCGGATATTCGGGATATGAAGAGGGCGGAAAGCTTACCGAGGCGGTGCGCCGACAGCCATACTCCGTTGTGGTGTTCGATGAAATAGAAAAAGCCCACAAGGATGTATTCAATATCCTTTTGCAGATACTCGACGAAGGCAGACTTACCGATGGGGCGGGTGTTGAGGTAAGCTTCAAAAACTGCATTGTTATCATGACCTCAAATGTAGGATTCGAAAACTCTGACAGGGAAGTGAAATTCGGATTTGCGTGCGCAGAAAATGGATTTGAAGATGAGAAAAAGCTAAATAAAAAAACAAATTCGGCACTTAGAAATGTGTTTTCGGCAGAGCTTTTGAACAGGGTTGATGAAACAGTAATATTCCGTTTTTTAACACCCGATGACGGTAGAAAAATTTCGGAAAAAATGCTGTCGGATCTTCAAAAAAGATGTGCATCTGCCGGATGCGATGTGTCCTTTTCTTCCCGTGTAAGCGCTTATATTGCTGATCTGGGGTGCGGAAAAGAATATGGGGCGAGAAATCTTCGCAGAATTATTCAAAAACATGTGGAGGATGTCATATCCTTTGAGCTTTTAAACGGAAAAATCAGAAAAGAGAACAGTCTTTTTGTGGATGTAAGCGGCAGTGAGCTCGTTTTTGTAAGCGATACTGCAACAAATTTTGTATAGAGTTCATCGAATTATCAAATTTTAGGGTTGATTATTTCATTTTGAAATGATATAATCAGAAAAAAATCCAGGGAGGATAAACTGTTATGAAGGTTACAAAAGAATCTATTATAGGCGATATTCTTGATTTCGATCCCGGCACGGCAGAATTCTTTTTTGAAATAGGCATGCATTGTCTTGGATGCCCTCATTCAAGGGGTGAATCTGTTGAAGATGCGTGTGCCGCACACGGAACGGATGCCGATGCGCTTATCGCAAAGATCAACGCATATCTTGAAAATAAGTAAAGATCAAAAAGCACTTATGATAACGGAACCCCGTTTGTCATAAGTGCTTTTGTTTATATTTTTTACAGCATCAAGCTGTCTTTTTTTATGCCCTCCATGGCATCTGTGAGCATTTTTTTGTGTGAATCGGGAAACGTGCGAAGTAAATTTTCACACAGCCCTTCTGTGAAGATGAGCTTTATTGTGCGATAAGACATTTCGATGTTGTCAATGTGTTTAAGCTCATGCTCATCAAAAATTTGGTTTGTGATGACTATGTAGTATGTTTTGCGTGATTCGGCGATAAGATTTCCTGTTTTTGCCTTGTATCCGTAGTAAATGTAGTGATAGTATTTGTACGGCTTCACATAACGCCTGTGAAAAAGTCGAGAGTAGCGTATATTTTGCTCTCCAAAAGAAATGGTTATCCACCATTTTGACAGGCACCACAGCGTTGCAAAAAATAAAAGCACCGCAAAACAGATGAATAGTACCTGGCCTTGTAAAATGTTTGTTTCCTCTGGCAAATTACTTTCGTTTCCCAATACAAAAAACATCACAGAGGAAGCAATGATGCCTGTAATACAGCATATTACAGCGCAATATAACACTATTCTGTTAATCCGTACGATAGTTTTCTTACCTTCTCTTTTCATATCCACCTGACAATTTCTGAAATGTTTAATTATATTATACAACTTTTTGTGGATTATGTCAATACAAACCGAATGTTTTAAAATACACGAAATAAAAATTTTCCCCATTCGTTTCAAAAACTTTATCTCACATTAAAATATAAAGTTATAAAAATAATATTTGTTTTATTTGAAAATATAGTTGACTTGAATCGAATAATATGATATAATAATGCAGAATGAATATGTTTTATACAGCGACTAAAGTTTATTAACTTGGCGGCGCTGTTTGAAATGCAGAATTCCTTCGGATTCAAAGTAATACAATGAATGGGACTGAGAAATACGATATGGAAAAGTTTGATAAAAAGATTTGGCTTGCTACTCCCACCATGCACGGTGAGGAAATGGAATACATAAGACTAGCGTATGAAACCAATTGGATGAGTACGGTCGGAGAAAACATAAATGAGGTAGAATGTGTTGCTGCTGAAAAGGCGGAAATGAAATATGCCGTTGCGCTTTCGTGTTGCACGGCGGCGCTCCATCTTGCAGTTAAACATGCGGGAGAAACGCTTTACGGTAAGCCTCCCGTAAGTTGCGGTGCTTTGGCAGGGAAACGCGTATTCTGTTCCGATATGACATTTGATGCAACGCTTAATCCCGTTGTTTACGAAGGCGGCATCCCTGTGTTTATAGACACAGAAGCCGATACATGGAATATGGACCCTGCGGCACTTGAAAAAGCATTCGAGCTTTATCCCGATGTCAGATTGGTAGTATGTGCGGAATTATACGGCTTTCCCGGACGCATAGATCTGATAAAGGATATATGCAGTCGTCACGGAGCACTTCTTGTTGAGGATGCCGCGGAGGCGATGGGAGCAACACTTAACGGAAAACAGTGCGGTTCATTCGGTGATTATTCCGCTGTAAGCTATAACGGTAACAAGATCATCACAGGTTCCTCGGGCGGCTGTCTTTTAACCGATAGTAAAGATGTTGCAGATAAGGTGCGCAAGTGGTCGACTCAAGCCAGAGAAAATGCTCCGTGGTATCAGCACGAGGAAGTCGGCTATAACTACCGTATGAGCAATTTGGTGGCAGGTGTCATCAGAGGACAATATCTGTATTTAGAGGATCATATTGCAAAAAAGAAAGCTATCTATGACAGGTACAAAGAGGGATTAAAGGATCTTCCCATACAGATGTGCCCGATAACTGACGGCAGTGAGCCTAATTATTGGCTTTCTGCCTTTACCGTGGACAAGGATTATATGTGCAAGCAAGTCAGGGATGATTCCGAAGCTCTCTATATACCCGAAAAAGGAAAGAGCTGTCCTACGCAGATACTCGAAACACTGGCAGAGCATAATGCGGAAGGCAGACCTGTGTGGAAGCCTATGCATATGCAGCCCATGTATCGGATGCATGAGTTTATTACAAAAAGCGGGTCTGGACGCGCAAAAACGAATGCCTATATCGCGGGCGGTACCGACGATGTGGGTGCTGATATTTTCGCGCGTGGAGTATGTTTGCCGAGTGATATCAAGATGACGGCAGGCGAGCAGGAACATATCATAGAGATTATTAAGAGTTGCTTTTGATTGAATTTTAATGAGGATTAATACATAATGTACGCGAAGTTTTTTAAAAGGCTATTTGACATAATACTGTCAGTTGTTGCATTGATTATTTTGTCCCCGGTGTTTTTGATACTTACTGTAACGGGTGCAATAATCATGAAGGGAAATCCCTTTTTCATACAACCGAGACCCGGAAAAAAGGGTAAAGATGGACAGGAGAAAATTTTCAAGCTGATAAAGTTCCGCACAATGAGCAATGCAAAGGATGAAAACGGTAATTTGTTACCCGATGAACAGAGGCTCAGTAAGTACGGTATATGGTTGAGAAGCACGTCTCTTGATGAATTGCCTGAATTTGTAAATATTCTGGTTGGACATCTTGCCTTGTGCGGACCGAGACCCTTCTTAGTCAGAGACTGTGTTTTTATGACCGATGAACAACGCAGACGCCACGACGTCCGCCCCGGTCTTACAGGACTTGCCCAGGTGAACGGCCGTAACAATATCACGTGGGACAAGAGAATTGAATATGATCTGCAGTATATCGATAACGGTATAACCTTGATTGGTGACATCAAGATACTTTTAAGGACTGTTGTCGAAGTGCTCAAAAGAAGTGATACGGTATGCGAAGGAACGGCATCAGATATAGACTTCGGTGATTGGTTGGTGGCAGAAGGAAGAGTTGACCAAGCTACCTATGAAGAAAAACAGAAAGAAGCCAAAGAATTGTTGAAAGTATAAAGCAAGTTTTGCATATTTGAACATGGTGCACACCGAGTTTTATGTGAGCTTTGTATGGAAAAAGAGAGTCATCCGAAGGCAATTGTTTGTGGAAAAAACATTGTGTCAAAAATCAAGTGCTTTTTTGCAAGTGACTAAGTGACAAAATTATTCCGCTATGTTTACAATGGAAGATGGCTGTATCATTTCTTACGGGGTTTTCTTCATTTACCATTACATTGGATAAGAACATAGTAATCATCGGTGAAAATGCGGCAATCGGTGCGTGTGCATTTTCAAATCAAATAAGGACATATCCGATATGCGACAGCTGTCGGTGTTCTGTGCAGTATACTTGAAAAAACTGTTAAAGAATCCTGATTTGTAATTGATTTAAAGTTATTTCAAAACTCAAAATACACAGACGGCACGAAAGGATAAAATTGGTAAGAAAACAAATGTGTGACTTAGTTTCTATAATAATGCCGTCTTACAATACAGGGGCATTTATAAAACAGACAATCGAATCGGTGCTGGCACAAACGTATCAGCATTGGGAATTATTGATAGTAGATGACTGTTCGACTGATAACACAGATGAAATTGTAGAAGAATACCTGGCTGATGAACGTATAACATACATTAAGAATGAATCAAACAGCGGCGCGGCGGTGTCGCGCAACAGAGCGTTAAGGGAAGCAAAAGGAAAATGGATTGCTTTTCTTGACAGTGACGATTTGTGGGAGCCTGATAAATTACAGCGGCAATTGTCGTTTATGAAAGAAAATGATTATCACTTCTCATACACAAATTATATCGAAATAGACGAAAGTTCAATTCCAAACGGAAAAAGCATTACCGGCCCTAAGCATATAACAAAGCTTGGAATGTACCTCTATTGTTGGGTTGGCTGTTTAACGGTGATGTACGATGCAGAAGCCGTTGGATTGATTCAGGTAGCAGATATAAGAAAAAATAACGATTATGCCA
>JAZTXA010000126.1:0-5460 GCA_045636245.1 Eubacteriales bacterium
AAAGAATAATATCGGCATTTTTGTTCCTTGCAACCGTTTTTTCTCTTTTTGCTTCCTTTGCTGTAAGCACTTCTGCAGCTGTTTCTGATTACGAAGTGACATTAAACAGCGAGTACTTGTATCGTGAACAAGTTGAACACGTTTTGAAGTATATGTATGATTTTTCAAGATATTACGAAGATACCGAAACTGTTGATGATAAAGACGACTTTTGGATTGAGATCGATATCTCACAGTTCAACATGACGACAGATGAAGCATTTGAATGTTACTTCTCCATGTTCCCGCAGTATCCCGAGCTCTTTTTCTTGGACGGATATATGACTGCATCATATTATCCCAGCACCGGAAAGGCGGCATCAATTTATTTTAGGACGGAATATCACATTAACGATATTCCCGAAATGATCAGGAAATTCGAGGCTGCGGCTTTGCCTGTACTTGAAGAAGGCTCAAAGTTGAAGACGGATCTTGACAAGATACTCTTTATACATAATTACATCGTCATGAATACAAAATACAATGAGGATGTTGTAAAATACGACGACGGTCCTTACAGAGTATATACGGCATACGGTGTAATTGTTGAGCATGACGCAGTTTGCCAAGGCTATGCTTATGCGTTCAATTATTTTGTACGGCGCCTCGGTATTCTTTCGGAGTATGCGGTAAGCGATGCTTTGAATCACGGTTGGAATATTGTAAAGGTCGGCAATTATTGGTATCATCTCGATGCAACGTGGAATGATCCGATTTATGATTATGTAGGAAAGATCGAATATGAAAATTTCCTGCGCAGTGAAAGCGGTATTCAGAAAACGGGACATTATGGTATGAACGATTACCGTATGCAAAACGGAACTTATACAAACTACAATTTGTCAGACACGAGATTCGATGATTGGTTCTTACATAATTCATATGCATTCAGAGGTAATGTGGCATACCACGACGGAAGATGGTATTTTATGCTGAATGCGAGTGACGATTATACATATATTTGCTCAACCGACAACATATTTGTACCTCAGTCACAACTCACATACAGCGTTGTAACAAAATGCGCATCTACGAGTGATGTTCCCGGACTTTATATATATGAAGACAGGTTATATTATACAAAACGAAACGGTATTTACACCTGTAATTTCGACGGCACAAATGAAACAGCTGTGTATTTGCCCGCACTTAATTCAAATCAAAAGGTATACGGTCTTACGGTGAGAGATGGCAGTGTATTCTTCAACATTGAAACAAGCTACAACACTGCATCGTCTTCACACCCGAAGATATATTCATGTCAAATTATGCCGCCCCAACCGAATGCAAGCGCCACCTTCTATCAAAGCGGTACAATAATATGGAATATTCCGTACGGCACTACCGCGGGTGAAATTCTCGGTATGTTTGACGGTGACTGTTACATATCAGATATGACAGGAAAGAGAATTGCAAATAACGCTGTACTTGGCACAGGCTACACTGTCAGAAAAAACGGAACCAACACTGCGAATTTATCCCTGACGATCGCTATTTCAGGTGATGCAAACGGTGACGCACTGATAAACGGAAAAGATTTGATAAGAATTAAAAAGTATTTGAAAAACATGGAAACCGATACTATCTATTCACTTTGCGGTGACATGAACGGTGACGGTAAGGTTACAGACAGCGATCTTGCACAGCTTACATCAAGTATAAGTAACTGACGGTATAAAAATATATCCTCACGCATATTATCACAAGAGGTGATTGCGTGAGGATGTTTTTTTATAATTTAAAACGCTTTATTATCCATCCGAAAAGACGGAAAAAAATTTTGGTATTAATGATTGTTTTTATGGTGTTTCCGCTTTTTTCTCTGTTTGATCTGGCACTTTCGCCAACTGTTTCAGCGCTTGCCGAAACTGTTGTCAAGGGCAAAAGCACAGAGTATATAAATTCCGGTGTTGAGAAGATATTTTCAAAGGTAAAATTTGATGATATTTATACCGTTACACGGGGAAATGACGGTAATATTACAGGGATCTTTCTTGATTCTTTTGCGGTCAATAAACTGAAAGCAGATATTACAAATGCGGTCAACGAATCGGTGAAATCCGGGAATATAACTGTAGATATACCGATTGGAAATGCTTTTGACAGCTTATTTTTCGGAGGCAGAGGCAAGAAAGTTGGTGTAAAAATACTTTCCGTCGGGGCAGTTGAAAGTAAGCTTATAAGCAAAACAGAGGACAGCGGCGTCAATCAGACGCATCTGTCCTCATATATGAACATAAAAGCTAATATCACAGCACGCATAGGAAACAAAAACATTGAAGTAAGTGCTGAAAGCGATGTACTTTTGTGCGAATCCGTAATTGTCGGGAAAATCCCCGAAAGCTTTACCAGTATAAACGTGATGGATGAAGAAACGCTCAAATGGTTAAATTCTTACAAATAAATTATCAGTCGGAAATCTTCCTGCATTCAAGATAAAAACGTTTGTCGTCGGCATGTCCCATAGAAAAAGTTTTTCTCGGCAGTGCACCGTCTTTTATTACGGAATAAAACAGTTCATCTTTTCTCATGCCGTCAAATATAAAGCCGATACAGTGTTCCTCTTTGGCAAGTGTTTTGAGATTTTCAATCCCGTGTATGTAGTCGATCTCGCATTCCGGATGCTTCTTGGCAAATTCAAACAAAAAGTTTTGAATCTCACCTACAGGTAATGCGCTTGACGGATTTTTGATATATATTTCACCCTCTTCTTCTTCTGTATAAAAATCATATTTGAAGTATTTGCCCTCGGGCTTTTCAAATGAGAGATCGCAGAACTTTTCAAGCTCATTAATTACCGTTATCGGCTCGACATTCATGATTATTCTGTATATAGGTTCAAATTCGATCGATTCATCGTGAATATTTACAAGCTCTGCCAAAGCGTAACGAGCGGGAAAATTTTTAGCCTCATCACCGATCTTGTTTTTCAAATTTTCATAGCATGCCTTTGCGGTTGCCAGTGAGTGATTACCGTCACCGACAGCAAAAACAAGTGCTTTTTCTTCGTTTGTGCCGTATTTTGCATTGAATTTATCAATGTCTGCAAGCTCACATACAGCATTGTCAACACGTTTTATTTCGTCATCTGACAGGAAATATCCCTTAATATTTCCTCCGCCGCACATAAGCTCAAAATCATATGCCTGCTCAAGGTTTTCTTTTCTGTCCGCAAAAGGTTCTATGACGGTCTTTTCGGGATCATCACAGAAAAGCATGACGTGAGGGGATTCAACTGCGGCATCCTGACGGATCTTTACTCTCGGCGGAATACGTTCAAGAACTGTGCCTTCCGTTGCTCTTATTGCAGAGATCGAACCTTTATTGTAATCATATGCTTCAAGATCTACCATGCCGACGATTCCACGGCGTATTTTGCCGTTTGACGGCAGAGTTCTTTCCACATATATCACACTTTCTTTGTGTGTTATAAAAAGATTTTTTAAATAATCTTCCATTGTCATTGTGATTTTTTTTGTATATGCATCAACATCGGAAGAGAGATATACCTCCGGTAAAATGATATTGTACGCGGAATATTTTTCGTCCGCACATTTTTGTACTTTTTCCCAATACTCAGGCTCAGATGTATACTGGTCGCACGCAATGACAGAGAATTTGGAATAATCGACTTTATCGTTATCGGGCAACAGAATGTCCGCAGGGAAGAATATGTTGTTTTTCATGGCTCCTCCAACAGAATAATTTTGTATTATACTATCATAAAACGTTGTTTATTGCAATATGTTTTATACATAAAAACAGCTTTTTTGAAAAAAGCATAATATTTTAAGAAATTTTCGCTGTTTTTTGCAATAATATATTGATTTTTTTTTCATTTCTTGTTATAATGCAAGGTGTTATATAAAATAATCAACACCCGATGTGGGTGAAAGGAACGGTATAAATTATGGAATGGACATCGCTTAACGATATCAGAGAAATGTACCTTAAATTTTACGAAAGCAAGGGACATTTAAGACATAAAAGTTTCCCGCTTGTACCAAAAGATGATAAGTCTCTTTTGCTTATCAATGCGGGTATGGCTCCGCTAAAAAAATATTTTACGGGTGAAAAAGAACCTCCCCGTCACAGAATGACGACTTGTCAGAAGTGTATAAGAACACCCGATATTGAAAGAGTTGGTAAAACGGCACGTCACGGGACATACTTTGAAATGCTTGGTAACTTCTCATTCGGTGACTACTTCAAGCATGAAGCTACCGCTTGGGCATGGGAATTTTGCACACAGGTACTTAAATTGCCCGTTGACCGTCTTTATGTAAGTATATACGAAAACGATGACGAAGCATTTGACATATGGACAAAGGAGGTCGGTGTCGATCCCTCTCACATGGTTCGTCTCGGAAAAGAGGACAACTTCTGGGAGATCGGTTCAGGTCCCTGCGGCCCTTGCTCTGAGCTTTACTTTGACAGAGGTATTGAGCATGGATGCGGATCCCCCGACTGCGCTGTAGGATGTGACTGTGACAGATTTGTTGAATTCTGGAACCTTGTTTTCACGCAGTTTGAAGGTGACGGCGCAGGCAACTACACACCTCTTGCAAAGCCCAATATCGACACCGGTATGGGACTTGAGAGAATTGCTTGTATCATGCAGGGTGTCAACAACCTTTTTGAGGTTGACACAGTTCAGAATATAATGAAGGCGATAATCGCAAAAGCGGGCATCACGTACGGTGAAGATGCAACGTCCGATATTTCTTTGCGCGTTATCACAGACCATATAAGAAGTACATGCTTCCTTATTTGTGACGGTGTCGTGCCGTCAAATGAGGGCAGAGGTTATGTTCTTCGCCGTTTGCTCCGCCGTGCAGCACGTCACGGTAAGCTCCTCGGCATAAAGGACACGTTCTTGTCAGATATCGTTCCCGTAGTCGCTAAGGAGAACCTTTCCGAATATCCCGAGCTTACGGAAAAGCTTGAATATATTCAGAAGATCGTTTCTATTGAAGAGGAAAAATTCTCAAAGACGATCGACAGCGGTATGGATATGCTTAACGGAATGATCGATGATGCTGTGAAATCCGGCAACAATGTACTTTCGGCAGAAAACGTATTCAAGCTTAACGACACATACGGCTTTCCGCTTGATTTAACACGTGAGATCGCAACAGAAAAGGGAATCGAGATAGACGAAGAAGGCTTTACTGCTTTGATGAATGAGCAGAAGGAACGTGCAAGACGTGCCAGGGCCGAACTCGGAGATTTCAGCTGGAGCGATGACACGCTTAACTTCCTCGATAAGACGGAGGTTACAGAGTTTACAGGATATACAGAAACTGTAAGCGAAGGCACAGTAAAAATGATAATTTCCGCCGACAATGAAAGTGTTGCCGTAGCATCCGATTGCGATGCTATGATAATTGTTGACCGCACACCTTTCTACGGCGAAGGCGG
>JAZTXA010000127.1:0-1714 GCA_045636245.1 Eubacteriales bacterium
GATTACTATTAACCGTCAGATCAATGCTAACGGCGACAATATGCCTGCAGTGATGACCATCGACGCCGATGCTCCTTGTAAGATCTATGTACCCTACCGCTCTTTGACAGCTTACCCCAGCGTTTGGAGCGGCAAGCCGGTGGTATCCTTTGATATTTCTGCCGACTATAACGGAGATACCTACATTTTGGCAGATAACAACGGAAGATATACATTGATCAGTTTCGTGCCCGGACAGACGATCACGGCATTGACGATGCCTGCAACTGTTTTTGCATCCGAGATCGGCGATATCTCTATTTACGCTATCGGAGACGGCGCGTTCTCTGCGGTGGCAGAGACGTTGAAGAGCCTTACTCTGTCTACTACTATTGCACAGCTGAACGGTTCGGCACTGAGTGAGTGCACTGTGTTGGAAAACATCTATGTGAATACCGACAATATGTACTTCACATCCGTCAACGGCGTGCTGTATTCCACGGATGCGAAGATGCTGGTGAAATATCCTGTAGGAAGAAGCGGACGGTTTGATATGACAGGCACGGCTTATTCATATACCGTCGGAATCGGTGCTAACGCCTTTGCCGATGCAACGAATTTGACCGAGATCGTATTCCCCGGTTCTCTCATGGTGATCGACAGCACTGCATTTACAAACTGTACGCAGCTGAATACTGTCGAATTTACGGGCGACACGCCGCCTGTATTGATGGGTTCGGTTATATTCAATACGGCGGGGGAAGGTTTGGAGATGGTCATTCCCACCGTTGATGGTGATATTGTAACCGCATATCTGTGTGCATACAATTTTGGCGAGTATGAACCCTACATCGATCTGAACGGACATGCGGCGCCCGATGCCGATACCCCTCGCAACCAAGTTCCTCTAAGCAATCAGGTTGTACGGAACAACACCTATGCGATGCTGAGTCCCGGAAAAGACGATGAGGAAGACAATGACAATTTGCCCGAAGATGATTCCGCGGGTGAATGATCTGAAATTGTAATAACCTAAAAAACGGTGAGCTTCGAAAATGAGGCTCACTGTTTTTTTGTATACGAGAAAAAAGTTTTTATTTTAGTTGAAAAGTTGTGATTTTGAAGTATAATTGTCTTATAAATACAAAAAGGTCATAAAAAACGGAGGCTACGGTGAAAAACTTTTTCAAAAAACTTATAGAAATGCTTTTCTTGTTTCATAAATTCAGTTTCCAAACAAAATTGTCGAAGGATGAAATATCAAAGCGTGTCGGACTTTTTATAAGCGGCAACAGCACCGACTATTACGGGTGGGTTAAAGAAAACGGTTTTTATGTGGCAAAAAGAGCTTTCAAGTCTTTAATTATTCTTCACATCGCAAATTCGTTTGCGACTGTAGCTTGGGCGAAAATTACCGTTGAAGAAGAGACAACTACGGTTTCGGTTCTGCTTAGTATGAATATTATTGTTTGGATTATTGCTTTATTGATGGTTTTTGCGATTTTGATTTCTCAAATCGTCTGGTATCCCGTTTTTCTACTTATTATGTATTTTGCATTTTTCAGACCTGCAAAAAGATTAAAAGAAAAATTGGAATCATTGTTAACGGAAAATTAAAATCGACAAATGATGACACGCTGTGAATTTTTCTTTCGAATATTTTATGATAACATAAGCGAATCATAAAAAGCACTTCGCATGAAGTGCTTTTTTTCTTATACTCCGCTGTAGGCGG
>JAZTXA010000128.1:0-17455 GCA_045636245.1 Eubacteriales bacterium
CACAGAACGACATGGCTACGATCCGACTTCCTTTCCATTGACTATCAGTCAAACTCCACAGATGCTATCGGTACACTTGCCCCCTTCGCTATTGAGTACAGCGGCGCGGCACGTGACACACTTAACAACGATTACACAGCAAAGCCCGGTCTTTCCGGTTATACAAGCGAAGCATACAGCGCACTTATCAAAGAAGCGCTTGCACTTAAGCCCTATTCTTCCGAAAGAGCAGCAAAGCTTTCCGAAGCTGAAAAGCTTTTGATGGAAGACATGGCACTTATCCCGCTTCAGTTCAACACGGAATATTACCTCATTTCCGATGATCTTTCCAAGGTTGATTCAACATTATTCGGTTCAAGAATATTTGAAAAAGCAAAGCTCAAGGATTACGAAAAATTCCTTGAAACATCTGCTTCGTAATTTATGATTATATAAAACAATGGAGTCGGTTCAAAGTGAACCGACTCCATTGTTTTATACATTGTATTAACGAACAAAAACGGTGTTTATGCGTTTGAAGTAATCTGCATCTATGCTGTCAAGCTGTTCTTTCGTGAAGCGGACTTCCCAGTTGCCTTCAGGTGTGCCGGGTGTGTTTATTCTTGTATCGGAGCCAAAGCCGCACATATCCTGAACAGAGACAATGGTAAGCGCGGCGGGGGATCTCCAGACGGCTTCGATAATGGCTCTTACCGATTTTGAATAAAATCCGCCCTCACCCCAATTCCAGTCCTTAAAGCCGCAGTAATCGAGCACGAGCTTTCTCGTTTCATCCTCGGCAATCGAATACAGCCAGCCGAGTGCTGTGTCGTTGTCGTGCGTTCCCGTATATGCGATACAGTTTTTCGGGTAGTTGTGCGGCAGGTGGGAATTATCCTTGCCGTCAAATGCAAACTGAATGACTCTCATACCCGCAAAGCCTGTGTCTGCAAGCAATTTTTCGACATCCTTACCGAATTCACCGAGATCCTCCGCGATGATCGACGGATTTTTTATCTTGCTGTTGACAGCGTCAAACAGCTTCATTCCGGGGCCTTTTTTCCATTTTCCGTTTCGTGCCGTTTCTTCCTTCGCGTTTACTGCCCAGAAGGAAGCGATACCCCTGAAATGGTCGATTCGGAGCGTATCATAAAGCGAAAGGCTGTTTGCAATTCTTTCAACCCACCAAGAAAAATTATCTTCTTCCATCGCTTTCCAATCGAAAAGGGGATTACCCCAGAGCTGACCGTCCTCGGAAAAATAATCCGGCGGAACACCCGCAACAAGCTGAGGCTTGAATGTGTTTTTGTTAAGCAAAAACAAGTCTGTGTGTGCCCACACATCCGCCGAGTCCAGATTGACATAAATGGGCATATCGCCTATAATGTCAATTCCAAGCTTGTTGACAGTCTTTTTAAATTCCTTCCATTGGCGCATAAAGACATACATGCAGAAGCCGTGGAAAAATATCTGCTCCTCAAACTCGCCCTTATGTGCTTCGGCAAGTGCCCTGACCTTGTATTCTTTCTTCCAATTATAAAACGGTTCACCGTCAAAATACTCCTTCAAAGCCTTGAAGTATGCATAATTGAAGTTTTCGGGCTTTCTCAAAAATGCTTTTGTGCCGTTTTTGTATTCATCCGTTATATTTTCATACGCTTTTTTAAGAAGTGCAAGCTTTTTTTCTTTTACGATATCATAATCTACCCTGTACGGTGTGCCGTTATATTTGCACATTTCAACATCATCGGATGTAACAAGTCCGTCTTCTTCCAGCTTTTCGGGGTCAATATACAGGATATTTCCCGCAAAAGCTCCGTCGGAGGAGTACGGACTGTTGCCCGCGCCGGGGGGATTAAGCGGCAGTATCTGCCACTTGGAAAAGCCCATTTCCTTTATTCTTTTTGCAAAATCCTCTGCTTCTTTTCCTATAACACCGATTCCGTATAAAGACGGAAGCGAGGAGATATTCATCAAAACTCCGCTTTGCCTTTTCATTTTTAAATTTTCACCTTTGATCTGAATTATTGTTTTTTTGCCTTTGGGTAATTAACAGCCCATATTATTTTATCACACAGAGAGAAAAAAATCAATATACGCTCACTAATTTTATTTATACCTTAATATTTTTTCGAATACCCTCTTGAATAGTGTTTTAATATCTGTTATACTAAACTGAAATATTGTTGTGAAACGGACATTTATCATGAAAAAAACTTTTTTGGCGCTATCCCTTATTTTTATATTTTTGTTTTCTGCATGCGCTGACGGCACACCGAAAACCACGGACACATCGCACACCGAAACAGAGAGTGATGTAACGGATGAGGTGACACAGGATAATGCTTCACAGCCCGAAACAGATGCAGTAACTGAGGAAGTACCGACTGTGATCGTACCTCCCAAGCGCATTACATTTCTTGCCGTGGGTGACAATATCATCTACCACACCACCACAAGAGATGCGGAAAGCTTAGCTGTCAAAGGCGGCAGAAAGTACAACTACAAGCCGATATACGAAAATGTTGCGGACATGATAAAAGATGCCGACATATCATTTATAAATCAGGAAACGCTTATGTGCGGTGAGGGGTATGAGCTTTCGACGTACCCGCAGTTCAACAGTCCGCAGGATCTCGGATATGACCTGTGTGAGCTTGGCTTTGATGTCATATGTATTGCAAACAACCATATGCTTGACAAAGGCTCAAAAGGGCTTGAAGCAACGATAAATTTTTACGACACGCTCCCCGTCATGATGATAGGCGGATATAAAAACGAAGATGATTACAAAAATATTCGGATATATGAGCGTGACGGAGTAAAGATCGCAATGCTTGCCTATACAGAATTCACAAATCTCAAGCCGACGAAGGGCTATGATACGTATATCCCCTATCTTGAAAATGCCGATATTGAGGCGGAGGTAAAAGCGGCAAAGGAAGCTGCGGACGTTGTTA
Source organism: Eubacteriales bacterium (assembly GCA_045636245.1). Lineage (GTDB taxonomy): Bacteria > Bacillota > Clostridia > Oscillospirales > CAG-272 > RGIG7213. The sequence goes on from JAZTXA010000128.1 coordinate 2,940, forward strand.
TCGCCTCTGTACACTGGGGCAAAGAAAACAGAATGTACACAAACGATGCGCAGAAAGAATATGCGCAAAAGCTTGCAGATGCAGGTGTTGATGTTATTTTAGGACACCATCCGCACGTCATTCAGCCCGTAGAATGGATAGAGGGCGCGGGCGGAAACAAAACTTTATGCTTCTACTCTCTCGGAAACTTCATGGCGGAAATGGAGCTTGACAAAAACATGCTCGGCGGAATCGTGACGTTTGACATATACAAAGACGGAGCTGCGACCGCTGTTATAGAAAACCCTGTATTTACCCCGACTGTTTTTGATTTCACAAGAAGATTTTACAATAATAAGGTGTATTTACTTGAAAACTACACAGAGGAGCAGGCAAAAAACCACGGCATCGGATATTTCGGAAACACCGCATCGCTTAAACGCTTCAGACAATACGTTGCCGACACGATAGACTCCGCATTTCTTCCCGAAAGTTATATTTCATCACTTGAACAGTAAGGTGCGTTATGGATAAAATTTTGCAAACGGTACTTGAATATCTTAAAAAGGACACGAGAAAACAGGGCGAATTTCTTGAATATTTGGGGCTTTCGTCCTCCGCTGTATCCGATTGGAAATCGGGCAAAAGCAGCTCGTATTTAAAATACTTGCCGCTTATTGCGGAGTATTTTTCGGTGACGGTCGATATGATGATAAACGGCTACGGCGACTCATACAAGGACGCGCCCGCCCCTTCCAAGATTCCCGTTATAAACACACTTTTTAAAGACGGGCCGTGTGTCACCACCGATAATATTGTAAGGTATGACTGCGCATACGTCCGCTTTTCAAACGAATATTTCTTCTTTGAAGACGGTGAAAGCTTATATCTTATACACCGCCAAAATTACGCCGATGACGGCGATTTGGTGCTGTTGCGCACGGAAAACGGCGCTTTTATAAGACGGTACAGGCAAAGCGGTGAGTTTGCCGTATTTATTACAGAGGACGGACGCGGCGATATACTCACGGTAAGCGATGAGATGCTGAGTGAGTTTACATCCGGCGTTGTTATCGAAGTAAGGAGAAAGCTGAATTGATAGACGAAAACATTTCAAAAACGATGGATATGGCGTCATATGCAGGCAAGATATTGCTTCAGTCGGGCGCTGACATTGTCAGAGTTGAGGACACCATACGCCATATTATGATATCGTACGGAATACACGATTTTGAAGTATTCACCGTTGCAAACGGCGTATTTTTAACAACAGGTATTACAGAAAAGCACATTGACATGCCGACAAGACATGACTTTTTGCGTATACGTTCTATCCCTCTTGCATCGACAAATTTAGGCAAGGTCGATGCGGTCAATTCCCTCTCACGTGCAATAGAACGCGGGGAATACAGGAATGTTGACGATGCATTTTCGCGTCTTTGCGAAATAGATGCAATGAAACCGCCGAAGCCGTATATGCTTATGCTCGGCTCAGCTTTGGCTTCAATGGGACTTGCCTATATGTTCGGCGGTACATTTCTCGATTCGGCTGTTGCCTTTGTTGTGGGATTTCTGTTTTACGCATCTGTCGTATTTCTTGATGAAAAAAAGCTGTCAAGGCTTTTGACAAATATTATCTGCAGCTCGATTATGACGTTTATTGCGGGAATTTTCACAGGCGTGCTCGGCTTGGGTGTGCTTGACAGCGTGCTTATCGGCTGTCTTATGCCGCTTGTACCGGGGGTATCTTTTACAAATGCGATACGAGATATCGCCGCAGGAAACTACATATCGGGGGTTGTACGCTTGGTGGATGCCATCGTGGTGGCACTTGGTATTGCAATAGGTGTCGGCGTATCGGTCCTCGCACTTAAGTTTTTCGGCATGGCATAAGGAGGGCTTATGGAAATTTTTATAGAATATACCCTTCAATCATTTGCCGCCTTTATTGCAACCGTTGCGTTTTGCATACTTTTCTCCGTTCCCGTGAAGCAGTACCTGTTTTGCGGTATATGCGGTGCGGCAAGCTGGCTTGTTTACTGTATTTTTGACGGCATCACAGGCCCTGTGTATGCGACGTTTTTTGCGTCACTTGTTATCGTTTTCATGTCAAGGATTATGGCTGTGGTAAGAAAATGCCCCGTGTCGGTATTTTTGATAACAGGCATCATACCGCTTGTGCCGGGGTCTGCAATTTACTACATGGCTTACAACTTTTTTATGGATAACATGACAGAGGCGGGAAATTATCTTTTCCTCACAGTAAAGCTTGCCTCGGCGATAGTTATGGGCATCGTGTGTGTTTTTGCGTTGCCGATAAAGAGAAAAAGGTTTGTTAAATAATTTTGTTTTTATTCGGAGTTATATTATGAAAAAAATATTTTGTGTTTTCATCTCGGTGCTTGTTTTGTTTTTAAATTCCTGCGCCGATGACAAATATCTTAAAATGGAGCTTACGGTTATTGAAAGCATGAAAAAATGCGATGCTGTTATGGATGACTGCTTTTTCGCCGCCGACAGCGACGGCGAATGGTATAAAGTCGTATGGGATGACACAGACGGAATAAAGGAGGGCGACACCCTCACAGTATACTACGAAGAAATAACCAATATATCCTACGAAACGGGATATCCCGACGGATATACGCCAAATAAGCAGATAGTTGCAAGGAAGGTGAAATGATGTTCAACATACTTAAAACACCGTTTGAGGAAAACAGACAGGACAAGTTTTTCTCCGTTTATCCCCGTCCGCAGTTAGTGCGTGATTCTTATTTTTGTCTTAACGGAGAGTGGGAGCTTGACGGAAAAAGAATAATCGTTCCCTTTCCTCCGCAATCACGCCTTTCGGAATACGAGGGATGGGAAAATTTTAATCTTGAGCACTTTACTTACAAAAAGACATTTACTCTTCCCGAAAACTTCAATATCGGCCGTGTTTTTATAAACTTCGGCGCGTGCGACCAGATATGCAAGGTCTATTTGAATAACACGCTTATCGGTGAAAACATCGGCGGCTATCTGCCGTTTTCATTTGAAATAACAAATGTTCTCAATGACGGTGAAAATATACTGACCGTAGAGGTTACCGATACGCTTGACCTCTCGCTTCCCTACGGCAAGCAACGCAAAAAAAGAGGCGGCATGTGGTACACACCCGTATCGGGTATCTGGCAGACGGTATGGCTTGAATCCGTCAAGGGCGAATATATAAAAAGCGTTAAAATAACACCCGATATGAAGGGTGCAACGATTGAGATAACAGGCTGTGAAAATGAAGAAAAAACAGTTCTGTGCGACGGAAAAGAATATAAATTTACGGAAAATACAGTAAGGATAGAGCCTGAGGATCCCCGCCTTTGGTCATGCGATGATCCTTATTTATACGATATCACCGTAAGAACGAAGGACGACGAGGTACGCTCATATTTCGGACTTCGCGAAGTCGGCATAGCGCAAATAGGAGAATATCCGAGAATGACTCTCAACGGCAAGCCGATATTTGCAAACGGCGTGCTTGACCAAGGGTATTACAGCGACGGAATTTTTCTGCCCGCCACACCCGAGGGATTTGAATTTGACATTCTGAAAATGAAGGAGCTTGGCTTCAACATGCTCCGCAAGCATATCAAAATAGAACCCGAAATTTTCTACTATATGTGCGACAAATACGGTATGCTTGTTTTCCAGGACATGGTAAACAACGGAAAATACAACTTTATACGCGACACGGCGCTCCCCACGGTATTTTTGAAAAAAGGCGTTGTCAAGCGTGTAAATGCGGAAACAAAGCAGAATTTCAAAAGCACAATGGAAAAAACGGTACAGCACCTTTACAACCACCCTTGCATAATATACTATACAATATTCAACGAGGGATGGGGACAAAATTCCACAAAGGAAATGTACGAAACAGCTAAAAAAGCCGACAGCACCAGGATATGGGACTCGGCATCAGGCTGGTTCATAACGGAACATACCGACGTCGAAAGTCCGCACGTTTATTTCAAGCCTGTGAAGATCAAGAAAAAAAGCTCGGGCAAGGTGCGTGTGCTTTCGGAATTCGGCGGTTATTCCTACCCCATGGAGGGACACATTTATAATCCGAAAAACAATTACGGATACAAAACATTCAAAAACAAAGAGGACCTTACGGAAGCCCTCTACTGTCTTTACGAAGACGAAATATATCTCGCCGTACACAGGGGGCTTTGCGCTGCGGTGTTAACGCAGGTATCGGACGTTGAGGACGAAACAAACGGTATTCTGACATACGACAGACAATGCGTAAAGGTCGAAGAAGAAAAATTAAAGCAGTGCTTCAGAAGACTCTATTTTGAATTTGAAAGAGCGTTAAGAGTATGATATACACAGTAACGTTCAATCCGTCGCTTGATTACCACATGACGGTATATTCAGCCGTTTGCTCCGACACCCCGAACCGTGCGGAAAACCCGTGCTTTAAAGCAGGCGGCAAAGGGATAAATGTGTCGGGTGTGCTTGGGGCACTCGGTACAGACAACACCGCACTGTGTTTTTTGGGCGGTGACACAGGGAAAATGCTTGAAAATATGCTTATATCCCGCGGACAGAAATATGAGCGTGTTGAAGTTCCCTCCCCCACACGTGTGAATGTGAAGGTGTCACAGCAGACAGATGAGCAAAAAACGTTTGAATTTAACGCAAAAGGCGGAAAAATAACAAAAGAGCATACAGACTGCTTACTTTCAAAGCTTGAAAGACTGAACGGAAATGACACTGTCATAATTTCGGGAAGCACACCGCCGTGTGAGGTTGACCTGTACGAGGTAACCGTAAAATTCGCACTTTCAAAGGGTGCGGTAGTCATTTGTGACACAACGGGACAAAGCCTTATAAAATGTGCAAAGCTCGGTGTATTTCTGCTTAAACCGAATGAGCATGAGATACGGGAGCTTTTCGGAGAAGGCGACGTTATAAATTCCGCCCGCAAACTGTGTGATATGGGGGCTGAATACGTGCTTTTATCCCTTGGGGAAAAGGGAGCTGTGCTTTTGTCGGACAGTGCAGAGCTCAAATGCGGAATACCGTTTGAAATGCCCGTGTACAACACGGTAAGCTCAGGCGACAGTATGCTTGCAGGTTTTGTATACGCATACAATGACGGTAAAACTATACCCGAATGTCTTAAGTTTGCGGTATCGGCGGGAAGCTGTAACGCATACACAAAACCGGAAAAGCCGTTTGACACAGCACTTTTTGAAGAACTTTTAAAGAGGTCGGAAGTATTATGAAAAACGTTACTGTGGCGATGAGCGGAGGGGTAGACAGTGCCGCCGCCTGTGCCATGCTTAAAGAAAAAGGGTATAATGTAAAGGGTGCTACGATGCGCCTCGGTGTGGAAAACGATAATGATATCGAAGCGGCAAAGCTCGTTTGCGATGCCCTCGGTATTGACTTTGAGGTGTATGATTTCAGAGGGCTTTTTTCCGAGCGTGTCATCACCCCGTTTTGTAAAAATTATATCGAAAACCGCACTCCCAACCCATGCATTAACTGCAACATTGATCTGAAATTCGGTGCTTTTGCCACACGTGCGTTTGAAGAAGGTGCCGATATGATAGCCACGGGGCACTATGCAAGGATCGAAAACGGCATGCTTTTGAAGGCAAAAAACAAAGAAAAAGACCAAAGCTATGTGCTGTACGGAATGCAAAAGGATATACTTTCGCGTGTTTTGTTTCCTCTGGGCGATTTTGAAAGCAAGGACGGGGTAAGGGCATATGTTGAAAAATTTTCGCTTCCGTGCGCCAAGCGTCCCGAATCGCAGGATATTTGCTTTATTCCCGACGGGGATTACGCAAAATTTCTTGAAGTAAACGGATACACAACGCCCGTAGGGCACTTCGTTGATATGAACGGAAAAGTTCTGGGCTGCCATCTCGGCTGTCACAGATATACGATAGGGCAAAGACGTGGGCTCGGCGTGTCCGCAGGCAAGCGCATATTTGTCGTTGAAAAAAGGCTTTGCGACAACACCGTTGTACTGGGGGACGAGGAAGACCTTTACAAAAAAGAAATACTGTGCACGGATGTAAATTTCCTTTGCGATGTATCATTCCCTCTGACCGCAGAGGTAAAAACAAGATACAGAAAAAATGCAAACACGGCAGTTATCGAAAAAATCGACAGCAACACGGTAAAGTGTACCTTTAATTCGCCTGAACGCGCTCCGTGTCCGGGGCAAAGCGCTGTTTTTTATGACGGTGAGCGTGTGCTCGGCGGCGGTATAATAGTTTAAAAACGAGGTTTATCAAATGAGCTTATTTGTGCCCGATTGGATATTTGACGGGTTTTCAAAAATCACACCCGAATTTTTGAAGGAAAACAACATAAAAGCGATAGTGTCGGACATCGACAACACACTTGTGACATACGACGATGAAAAGCCCACGAGGGCTGTTTTGGCATGGCTGAAATCACTTGACGAAGCGGGGGTAAAAATCGCCTTTGTTTCAAACAACAGCCATGAGCGTGTGCGTATTTTCAACGAATCCCTCGGCTTTTTTGCCATCGGCAAAAGCGGAAAACCGTTTAAAAAAAATATAATTGAAGCGATGGAATATATGGGTGTGCCTTACGAAAACGTCATAATGCTTGGAGATCAGGTATTTACAGACGTGCTTGCGGGAAAGTTCGCAGGTATAAGAACTGTAATAGTACCGCCGATAAAGGATAAGACCGACCCCTTCACCAAATTCAAGCGTCTTCTTGAAAAACCGCTTTTAAAAAATATTAAAAAAGTATAGAATCACAGGATTTTACAAATAATTAATATAAATATAAAATCCCGCCCCATTAAAGGTATTGACGAAATGCAATCATTTGTTGTATAATGATGTCGGAAGAAAATACCAAAATACATTTTATAAAGGAGATATTACCATGACGAATCAAACATCCAATATCATAAAGATCGTTGTTCTGATCTTTGCCGTTTTAGGTGTGGCTGTTGCCGCTTTCTTTATCGTAAAGAAGCTTACTGAACGTAAAGCATCGAAAGACGATTCACTTTTCGACGAGCTTGACGAGCTTGATATCGATGATGAATGCTGCTGCTGCTGTGACGACTGCGAAGAGCTTGCAGACGTTATCGAAGAGGCTGCTGAAGAAATATAATCGGTAAACGGTTTATCAAAACGGATACAATGCCCAAGGGCATGTGTATCCGTTTTTTTCTTTATACAGGCACATTTTGCTAAAAGAAAATCTGTACATATACTAAAAAAATCTTAAAATCTATTGACAAAACATGAAAATATGATATTATATAATTACCAAGACTTAAACATTTCAGGAGGATAATGAACTATGAAAAAGATTGTATCAATCATTCTTGCAACAATGCTTCTCGCTTCTGTTGCAGTGTTCGCTGATGTTCCCGATGTAACAGCAGGCTGGACAAACACAATTCACATAAGCTACGATGAAATCAAACCCGGTGTAGTATGCGGCGGTGACTTCAACAAGATCAACTACTACTCTGCACCCTCCGGCACAACAGAAGTTGGCTTCTGGGGCTGGGTAACATCCGATGTTGACTTTGTAGGCTTCTCCTACAGCATCAACGGCGGCGAAAAGGTAACTGACGCTTCCTTCAAGGTTGAAGCTGAACAGTTAGTTAAGGATTCAGGCGCAGGCGCATACGATTCCAGATTCGATGTTACTGTTGCACTTACAGAAGGCACACAGCTCGTAAGAGTTTATGCTGACTACGCTGACGGTAAGAGCGAAGCTGTTTGGGCTTGCGAAGTAACAGTTGGTGCTGCTTCCGATTACACAGATAACGAAGCTGAAGCTCCCAGCACTCCCAGCACACCTTCCAACCCCGAAACAGGCGATGCTATGATCGTTGCTATCGTTGCAGTTGCTACAATAGCTCTCGCAGGCGTTGCAGTTTCCAAGAAGGTTCGCGCTTAATTATTTAAAATAATACATACGTCTTGGATAAAACACCCGCAGATAACTGCGGGTGTTTGATTTTTACAAGCTGTCATTTTTCTATTGACTGAACGAAAAATATGTGATATAATGACAAAAAAGAACTTTTGAAAGGTTTGGAATAATGAAAAAAACAGTTAAACAATTAACAGCTGCCGTTCTTTTGTCCGCCACTGTATTTTCTGTTACAGGATGCGGAGACGGTGAAACGAAAGGAACAGACGCTATGACAGGCGATACAACGCAAATAATCGAAGAAACAGTCCCCGAAACAGAGCCTGAGATCGTAAGCCCCATTTCTCTGCTTACACCCGCAGACGGCAAAAAGGATATCGTTTTGGCATCAGATCCCATCGTTAAGCACATGAATGCAAGATTCAGACAGCTTAAAGATCCCAACTTCGGATACGCAAAGGAAGAACTTTGCACGCCCCCCGCGATCTCGTTCACATGGTCAGACGAAAATGCTGCTGACGGAAAGGAATACACACTGACGATCTCAGAAAAGGAAGATATGTCAGACGGTATTACATACACGACATCCGAAGCATCCATTGATGTATACAACCTTAAAATCGGCACGAAGTATTATTGGAGCGTATCGTCCTCAGACGATGTTTCCAAAACATTCTCATTTGAAACAGAATCCGGTTATCCGAGATTCATAAAGGCTGACAATATCTCAAATATGCGTGACCTCGGCGGATATAAAACACTTGACGGAAAATATATAAAGCAGGGTATAGCATATCGCTCCGGTCAGCTTGAAGATGCAAATCAGGACGGCAGAGATGTCGTTCTCAACCAGCTCGGCATCAAGACAGACCTTGACCTTCGCGGTGCGGCAGGCGGTTCGGCAATTCCCGGACTTAACAAAATATCTATCCCTCTTAAATGGTATCAGCACATTTTTGATGAAGCAAACAAGGCAGACGTAAAGCGCACAATGCTTGCATTTGCAGATGAAAATAACTATCCTATTCTGTTCCATTGCTCACTCGGACGTGACAGAACAGGTACAACGGCATTTCTCCTTCTCGCACTCTGCGGTGTTGATGAAGAAACGATCGTAAGAGATTATTACACATCCTTCTATTCAAGACAGGGTAACTTCTCCGCACAGGAGCTTGCAGGTGCCGTGCAAAATATCGCATGGCTTACAGAAGGACTTAACAACTTCGGCACAGAGGAAGACACACTTCAGATAAAAGTTAAAAATTACCTGCTTTCCACAGGTCTTGTAGAACAAGATCTCGCAAAGATAAGAGATATTCTCGTTACTGACTGAAATTAATAATCTGTAAGTTAAAAACGGGAGTGTAATGCACTCATACTGGACGTCGAGGACGTCGTCCCCCGCAAAATATTCAAAAAAAACATATGGGGCTGCTCACATCGGAAACGATATGAGCAGCCCTGTTTTTTTGTTATATTTTACCTTTGAATTTCTTGATCTGCTGACACATGAGATCGTAATAAAACGTGCCGTATTCCACGGACGGTTCGAGATCTCGCGAGCCTTCGGGATTTTTTTGTTCGCTTGATGTCCATTCGTTCCACGTGGTGAACAGTATCATAGATGCGCCAAGCTCACACGCACGCTGTACCTGTTTTTTCAGCGTTGCACCGTTTGAGCGCAACTCACTTTTTTCGATACTTTCTCCGCGTGTTGCCGCCGAGCAGGTAACGGTTTCGACCATTCCGTTAAGCTGTGTATATGTCTGGGGTGAACGCTCCTCCCAGCTCCAGAAACGCTCCGAGCAAAGCTTTCTGTCATGCAGATTTGACTGCTGACCGACGTATCCCGTCATCCAGCGTACAGTAAATCTGTCATCTGTCCATTTCGGGTTGGCTCCGTACTGGTTAGGCGTCGCGCCGTAGCAGATGAGAAGCGGCTTGCCCTGATAGTAGTAATACATGTCGCCGTATTCTTCATTTTCAACAAAGGAAGAATAAACCTGATCTGCCTTTATCTGATGCTTACCGTTATCGACATTCGCCTGTCCTGCATGTCCCGGACCTAAAAACAACGCTATTTTCGGGGCATTCGGTACAGTGTTCCACACTTCAAACATTTTGTACGTGGAATGTTCTATCATTCGGAAATCTTCTGCTTCCTCAAGCGTTGATTCGGCAATAATGGTGGTGTTATTCGACCAGTCCACAAATACAAAATCAACATCTGCGGCGGCAAGAAGCTCTGCATGGTAACGCAAAACGTCCTCTTGCTGTGACTCATATTCCCCGAAAAGGGGTGTGCCCCAGGTGTTTCTCCACCACGTATTTGTGTTTCTGTGCCACGTTGTGTATGAAATTCCGACTATTCTGTCTTCATACGGCGCAGCTTCATATTTTCCCACACCCGTTTTACTGCATTCAACGTCATCATAATTGAACACGACTTCTTCATACAGTCTGAAATTTTCGGATGCAAGCATTTTTTTATCATCGGATATTTCGGCATTTGCGGGGTACACCGTACAAATTCCGCTTGCATTATCGTATTCCGCCTTATAGCCGAGAATTTTTGCAAAGCTGTCAACGCACATATACACCCCACCGTCAATATTCTTAACAGAGGTAAACGGCTTATCCTCGCCGTTTACGTTCATAACAGGTCTGCCGATAGTCACAGTGAGTGATGCATTATCTCTTTCGGCTTTGATAAGCTCACCGTCAAGACTGCATGTGAAATCAAACATTTCAAAAAGAGTTACTGCATCTGCATAGATCTTTCCGTCAAGTTCTTTTGTTTTGGCAGTATGCATAAACGCCTCTTTATCCTTGAAGGAATATCCTTTTTCCGTCATAAAGGCATACAATGTTTCATCGGGAATAAATATTTCCTCGGAAGTATGGGTAAGGCTTATTGCGCCTATGATACACGAAGATCTGTTTGTTTCGGCACGGAAATAACCGTGCGTGTTTTTATCAAAAATAAATCTTCCCGAAGTGCATGATGCAAGCTCGCCCCCCGAAGGATCTTTCAGGGAAAGCCCCGTATCGGTAAGAGATACCGTTGCAATATGCGTACCGTTTGCAGACACCTTTATTTCATCGGGTGTGCCTTCAAATACGGCTTTTACGCCGTCCGCACAGTCAAACGGCAAAGACTCTGTCACTGTACATTCAAGTACACCCTTGATATGTGCTGTGACTTTATTTTTATTAAACGAAAACCAAAGTCCGCTTTCCGTGTGGCAGTCCTCGGGCATACTGCACAGGATACCTGCCATAACACCGTCATCAAGCTCGGAGCTGTCATCGTAAAGATACGCTTCCGCTGTATAAGGAAAAGAAACGATCCTTTCGGAAAAGCCTACGGCACCCTTTTCTCTTTTGGAGCCGACAAGTCCCTTTTGTTTGTTTCTGGTGTAATTCTCGCCTGTAAGTGTCAGATATTTGTTGACCTTACACGTTCCGACGGTACATTCGGTAAAATCGAAGCTGCGGGTGAAATTATTTTTTGTCTGCAAAAGAAGCTCTGTAATATCGAAAGGTATTTCAGAAGGATCTCCCTCTGTAACGGTATCGGCTACTGTTTCTTCTCCGTTTTCGCCTGTACATGCGGATGTGAGAAAACAGGTAAAGACCGTTGCCGATAAAATGATCCACGACAAAAAACGTTTCATGTTATATTTTTCCTTTAAATTTCTTTATCTGCATACACATAAGATCGTAATAGAATGTGCCATGCGCCTTTGAGGGTTCAAGGTCTTTTGAATTTTCCTCGGAGATCTGCTCGCTCTTCATCCATTCATTCCATGAAACGAGAATGGCAATACGGGCGCCGAGATTATATGCTCTTTGGAATTGCTTTTTGAATGTCGCGCCGTTATTTCTTTCTGCGGGCGGAATGTAGCTCGGTGAGCCTTCCCTGCCCTGACGTCTTGTTGAAGCGCAGATCGTTACAGCTTCAACCGTTCCCTGCGATACGGTAAAGGTCTGTGCGCCTCTTTCCTCCCAGCTCCAGAAGTGATGGCTCTTGCGTGTTTCCTTATCGTAAAGATCGCCTTGCTGACCGACATATCCGGTTACCCAACGGATAGTGAAGCGGTCATCCTTCCATTCGGGATCGGCACCGTAGAATGTAGGGGTTGCGGCATAGCAAAGCAAAAGCGGCTTACCCTCGTAATAAAAATACATATCGTGTCTGTCGGGGTTTGCAACGTAATCTCTGTATATCTGCTCAACCTTTCTGTCATGGTCGCCCGAATCAACGCTCTTTTGTCCATCGTGGCCGGGACCTGCAAAAAGCGCAATTTTCGGTGCATTCGGTATCGTCTTCCAGATGTCAAACAGCATGTCCGTTGTGATTTCTATTGTTCTGAAATCATCTCTGAAATCACTCATCGTTTCGGGAACGTAATAGGTGTTGTTTGACCAGTCAACAAACACAAGGTCAACATCGGCTTTCGCAAGCATTTCTCCGTGGCGGCGGATAATTTCCTCGTCATCGGAACGGTACTTGCCGTAAAGCGGCTCATTCCATGTGCTTTTTTCCCAATTAAGGTCGGCACGAAGCCACGCGGAATATGCAACTGCCGCAAGTCTTTCATCAAACGGTGTTTTGGGATAAATGCCCACGCCTATGTTGTCACATTCAACGTCTGTTGTATCGTTTATTATTTTTTCAAGCATATCTGAGTTCATAAAATAAAACCTCCCGTTAAGTTTATTTGATTTTATCATACATAATAAGAAATGTCAATATTTTACTACGTATCTTCATTTGAGAATCGATGCATCATACGGGTTTTCGAAGGCGCCAACCCCTACTACTCTGTTTCACCTAAAAGTTTACAAAATGGATTTCCATAGGAAATCTGCGCCATTTGCCTGCGGGCAGTTGACTTCGTCAACTGTGGGGGGGCAGGCATGGCGCAGATACTGTAAAGATTTAGATGAAACAAGGTTCATCGTTCAACATCCCGTATAAAACGAGCAGAGTAACGTATAAACGGTTTTCATTTTGTACATTTTGTAAATTCAATAAGAATGACCGTAAGTGACAATATTTGCATATGTTGCGTGATATCATCTTGTCATAAGAAAAGCGGAGGTAAAAATGGACGGGCTTGAAATAGAATACGAAAACGGTGTTTTAAGGGTATTTGTCGGCGGTGAGATCGACCACCATATGTGCGCCTCGGTGCGTGAGGATATAGACAGCGCATTTTTTAAATATATTCCCAAAAAGCTGATACTCGACTTGACAGGGATGAAATTTATGGACAGCTCCGGCTTGGGTCTTATAATGGGCAGATATTCCCGCTGTCTTGCCGCAGAATGTGAATTTGTCATTTGCGGAATTGACGAGCGTGCTATGCGTATACTGCGCATGTCCGGCATGGATAAGGTCCTTAAAATCAAATGATAACGGAGAAAAGAAGTGAAAAGAAAAAAGATAAACGAAGCAAAAATCATCCTTGCCGCAGTGTCGCAAAACGAAGCGCTTGCAAGGGTATATATAAGCGCATTTGCCTCACAGCTTGACCCGACACTTGACGAGCTTGCAGACGTGCGCTGTGCCGTCAGCGAAGCGGTGACAAACTGCGTTGTCCACGCATACAAGGGCTGTGATGTCCCCGGCAAAATTTACATAAACACACGGCTTTATTCCGACAGGACGATAACTGTCGAGGTGAGTGACAAGGGCTGCGGTATTGAAGATATTGAAATGGCAATGACACCGCTTTTCACAACAGACAGCGCACATGAGCGAAGCGGTATGGGCTTTTCAGTCATGAAAAGCTTTACCGACAGCATTAAGGTCACATCAAAGCCTTCGGGAGGAACACGTGTTTTTATGTCCAAAAAATTTTCGTAAGGAGCTTTTATGTCGGGAACAAGGGACGGACAAGCATGTGATTTTTCAAGAAATTCGGAGCTTATAGCAAAGGCACAGAAGGGCGACAAGGAAGCCATGTCGCGTGTGGTGGAGCTTAATATGGGGCTTGTAAAAAGCATAATTCCGCGCTTTTGCGACAGAGGGGTAGAATATGAAGACCTTGTACAAATAGGCGCACTCGGAATGATAAAGGCTGTGAAAAGCTATTCGGAGGGATTCGGATGTGTTTTTTCAACATATGCCGTACCGCTTATAATAGGCGAGATACGCCGGTATTTGCGTGATGACGGAATGATAAAGGTCTCACGCAGTGTGAAGCGTCTCGGCGTTCACGCAATGAAGCAAAGGGAAATATATATAAAGGAAAAAGGATGTGAGCCAAAGATCGAAGAGCTTGCAAGCATCTGCGAGGTCTCCCCTGAGGAGCTTGTCTTTGCTCTTGAAGCTTGCTATCCCCATCACTCCCTTGCAGAGCCGACCGCCGACGGTGACGGGGCGTGCCTTGAAAACATCATCCCCGACAAAAATGACGGAATTGAGAGCCTTTGCGACAGAATATCCCTGAAGGATGCCATAAAAAAGTTAAATGATACGGAAAGACAGATAATTCATTTAAGATACTACTGCGACCTGTCACAACAAAAAACGGCACAGGTGCTCGGACTGTCGCAGGTAAAGGTTTCAAGGAAGTCGGATCGTAGCCATG
>JAZTXA010000129.1:0-25457 GCA_045636245.1 Eubacteriales bacterium
CATGACCTGCTCCTGATACACGACGACACCGTTTGTAATATCGAGTATATCTTTAAGAAGCGGTGTTGGGTATGATATCTTTTCGGGGTGCGCCCTGTTTTCAAGATATTTTGGTATGGAATCCATAGGTCCCGGGCGGTAAAGCGCAATTGCCGCAATTATATCTTCGATGCAGTTCGGCTTAAGCTGTGTCAAAAGCTTGCGCATACCTGCACTTTCGAGCTGAAAAAGCCCTTCGCTGTCCCCTGCTGTGATCATTTTATACACTTCATCACAGTCTATAGGGACACTGTACACATCAAAATCCGGTATTTCACTTTTGATCTGTTCTACAGTGTTGTCTATTATGGTAAGATATTTAATGCCCAAAAGATCGAACTTGACAAGTCCCAATTTAGATACAGCATCCATATCGTACTGTGTCAAAACGGCATCGCCGTTGGTTGCAAGCGGAACGTATGAATCAACTGTATCTTTCGTTATAACAACTCCCGCGGCGTGAGTGGATATATTTCTCGGCATTCCCTCGATACTCATAGCCGTGTCAAGCAGTGTGCGTATCTTTTCATCGGAGTTGTAAAGCTTCAAAAGCCCTTCGCCGTCAGACGATTCAAGTGCATCTTTAATTGTTATTTTGAGCCTTTGCGGAATAAGCCTCGCAACCGCATCTACCTCCGAATAAGACATACCGAGTGCCCGTCCGCAGTCACGCACAGCCGCCTTAGCGGCAAGAGTATTATAAGTGATTATCTGACAAACGTGATCTCTGCCGTATTTTCTCGTCAGATACTCAATAACGAGATGCCGTCTGTCATCGGCAAAGTCAACATCAATATCGGGCATACTGACACGCTCGGGATTTAAAAATCTCTCAAACATCAACCCGTAAGCTATTGAATCTATATCGGTAATACCGATAAGATACGCAACAAGTGAGCCCGCGCCCGATCCTCTGCCCGGTCCTACAGAAATACCGTTATTCTTTGCATACAGAACGTAATCGGATACGATAAGAAAATATTCGGAAAATCCCATTTTGTCTATGACCGAAAGCTCATATTCGATTCTTTCGGTATATTCATTTCCCTTCGGCAGGATTATTCCGTTTTTGCACTTTTCTTCATAGCCTTTATACGTTAAAGAGCGCAGATATTCCCCCGCCGTCATACAGTCGGGCGGTGTGAATGTCGGCAAAAACAGATTGGAAAAATTAAAATCAAAATTGCATTTATCAGCAATTTCAATCGTATTTTCAAGTGCTTCGGGAATTCGGAAGAAAATTCGTTTCATTTCATCTTCCGATTTAATATAAAATTCGTTTGTTTCAAAGCCTATGGGTCTGCCGTTTGTTATGACAGTATTTGTCTGCACACACATAAGAACAGCCTGCGTGTCAGCATCTGCACGTCTTATATAATGCACATCGTTTGTGGCAACGGTTTTAACAGAAAGCTCCTCGGCAAGCTCACAAAGGGCATAAAAAACCTCTTCCTCCTCGGAGGTATTATGGTTTTGAAGCTCAATATAAAAATCGTCACCAAAGGCATCCTTGAGCAAAAGCGCATATTTTTGAGCCATATCAGGCAACCCCTTCAAGAGCATAGAGGGAATGTACCCTGCAATACAGCCTGAAAGACAAATAAGCCCTTCTTTGTATTCAAGCAAAAGTTCGGTATCTATTCTCGGTTTTGAATAAAATCCTTCAGTAAAACCGAGTGACACGAGTTTGATAAGATTTTTATACCCTGTTTCATTTTTGCATAGAAGCACCATGTGGTAGTATGCGCCGTCAGCGCCTTTTGTTTTATCAAATCTCGAATGAGGCGCAACGTATACCTCGCACCCGATTATCGGCTTTACACCCTCCTTTTTACAAGCGTCGTAAAAAGCCACAGCACCGTACATAGTTCCGTGGTCGGTTATCGCTATTGCATTTTGTCCCAGCTTCTTTGCCTGCTTTGCCATGTCAGAAACACGGCATGCACCGTCAAGTAAGCTATACTCACTGTGATTGTGAAGGTGTACGAATCCCAATTATTTTTTCATCCTTTCGTTTGCGAAAGCAGTTATCTTGCGAAGTCGGTGTGAAAGTCCCGATTTTGAAATAGGCGGATCAAATATCGCGGCAAGCTCCGAAAGACTGAGCCCCGGATTATCAAACCGTGCGTGTGCCGTTTTCTGAAGCTCCGCGTCAAGTTCATTTATATCGCCCGAATCAATAAGAAGCTTTATGAGATTATTTATTTCGTTACAAGCATTTACCGTTTTTTCTATATTTGCTGTTTCAAAATTCACACGGCGATTTGCATTGTTTCTGTACTCTTTCATTATTTTACTGTTTATAAGCTCGAAAGCGGCATTTGACGCACCTATAGCTGTGAGAAAATCAACGATCTGTTCACTGTCCTTATAGTATATAACATTACTCGATTTTCTGACCGTAGCGTGCGGAGGAAAACCGATATCATCCAAAACCTTCATCATATCCTTTGTAAGATTGGTATACGGCGTTGATATTTCAAGATGATATGACGATTTCGGATCCGATACCGTACCGGAAACAAGAAAAGCACCCCTGACAAACATGCGGCGGCACGCTTCACATTCAAATATATGCTCGTTTATGCGGTAACAGGAAGCCGCACCGTCCGGAACAAGTGCGCGCAACGGCTGTAATCTTTTAGCTGAAACTGCCGTTATTTTATAACTTTTGTAAGCAATTTTTTCACCGTCGTCTGACGTATGCTTTTCGGTTATATATTCATTGGTTTCTATGTTATAAAGCTCGCCTAAAAGACGAATATACAGCTCCGCTGTGTCTTTATTTTCCGTTATCAGCTTCAGTTTATCCCACTGGAATATGTTTGAAAACGCAAGCATCCCCGAAAGAAGTGCACGTTTGCAACAGCTTTTGTTTACTTCGTCATTACACAAAGCTGTCTTTGTTTCACTTGAAAAAGACATTTTTCACCTATTTGATGAACCGAATCTCACATTCGATCTCGATTCCTTCTCTATCCTTTATAACTGACTTTACCGTGTCAACAAGCTCTTTTATGTCACGGCATGTCGCTTTGTCTTTGTTTATTATAAAACCTGCATGCTTTTCCGATATTTGTGCACCGCCTACGGAATATCCTTTAAGCCCCGCTTCATCTATCATCTTTGCGGTGTACCGTCCGGGATAGCGTTTGAAGGCAGAGCCTGCGCTCGGGTAATTGAGCGGCTGTTTATCACGCCTTTTTTGAATTATCTCGCTCATTTCACGTTTAATTTCTTCTTTGTCTCCGAGCTGCAACTCAAAATCGGCAGATACAATGATAAGCCCGTTATCTTCAAATGCCGAATGTCTGTAAGAAAAATCGCACTCATCTTTTGAGAGCGTAACGAATTTCAGCTTTTCAAGATCGAAGCACCTGACACTAACAATACAGTCCTTGATCTCACCGTCATAGGCTCCTGCGTTCATAAAAACAGCACCTCCGACTGTTCCCGGTATGCCGTATGCAAATTGCAATCCGGAAAGGGATGCACCGCATGCGGCGGTACAAAGTGCATGAAGCGGTGTGCCGCAAAGGGCGTATATTTTATTTTCCGTTATTTCGATTTTTTTAAGCTCAGTCGTTACCACAACTATGCCGTCGTATCCGTTATCGTCAAATACGATATTGGAACCGTTGCCTATAACGATAAATTTAACGCCGTTTTTTTTCAATGTTTGAATACACGATGCAAATGCACCGACACTTTGGGGATAGACTGCCGTGCAACTTCCGCCCACCTTAAAAGTTGTAAGCTGTTTACAAGATGTGTTTTCCGAGATTTCAAGATTTGGAATATTGCAAAGCAATTCGATTATATTTTTCATAAGCATATCATATCTATAAATTTATTTTTTAATCATTAAAGGGGTGATTTGTGCATTTTGACGAATGAATAAATATACATGCATATTTATTCAAATGTTCACATGAGCGGTGCAAATGCACGCACAACCGCATAAAAAAGCTTTTTAGTCCAAGACTTACTCAAAACAAAGTCTTTCGGTATTTCCTTACACACTTCAAGTGTTTTGACAATATCATTTTCGATATCTTTTATACACTTACAGTATGCCATCCAAAGTCCGCATTCAAAATGCAGATAAAGACTCCTGTAATCAAGATTTACCGTGCCGACAGTTGCGTATTTACCGTCAACATCAAACATCTTTGCGTGTATGAATCCGGGCGAAAATTCAAATATACGAACACCTGCACGCAGTAATTCAGAATAATTTGAACGTGTAACCTGAAAAACAAGCTTTTTATCCGGGATTCCCGGAGTTACAATTACGACGGTAACACCTGATTTTGCGGCATTGCAAAGCGCCGTCCTGATCTCATTATCTATAATAAGATACGGTGTGGTTATAAGTATATACTCACGCGCAGAATTTATCATATTAAGATAAACATTCTGTCCCACCGCTTCCCTGTCAGTCGGATTGTCACAGTACGGCTGTATGTATCCGTCGGCTCCCGCGCAGGTGGGGTATTTGAAATAAAAATTATCAAGCGGTTCATTTTCGCCTGTTATATACCGCCACATTCCCAAAAACATTACGGTAAGGCTGAATGCCGCCTCTCCTTTTATCATAACGGCTGTATCTTTCCAATAGCCGAATCTTTCTTTTTTATTGATATATTCATCACCGAAGTTTATACCGCCCGTAAACGCTGTCTTTCCGTCAATTACACATATCTTTCTGTGGTCGCGGTTATTCAGCCTTGGAGATAACACGGGCTTAAGTTTATTGAAGGCATAACATTTTATACCGTGCTTTTTAAGTATATCCGGATAATTTTTCGGCAAGCCCGTTATACATCCGAAATCATCGTATATAATGCGCACATCAACGCCCGATGATACCTTTCTTTTAAGCACGTCAAGTGTCAAATCCCACATATCGCCTTCGTGTATTATAAAATATTCCATAAATATATACTTCTCTGCTTTCTCAAGCTCTTCAAGAAGTACAGAGAGTTTTTTCTCACCCGATGACAGATATTCAGCATATGTGTTTTTATAAAGCGGACTGTATGCGTATTTTTCCATGTAGATAGACTGTCTGCTTCCGTCAGGATCATTCTCTATAACTGTATGTGGATTATATTCACTCAAGCACAACTCTTCCTGCTTTTCATTTATTATCATCATCTTACCTATCTGACGTTTAGAAAGGTTTTCTTTTCCGAATATCATATAGATGAGTACACCGAGCATAGGGAAAATAATAAGCGGAAGTATCCATGCCATTTTATAGGCGGGATTACTGTCGTTATTTATTATATGCAAAGCACAAAGCGATGCAACTGCAAGTGATAATGTGTGATACTGTACATAATACTCTTTAAACTTGAACAAAAACAGCACAAGTAAAAAAAGCTGCACTATCATAATAAGCGAGAAAATTACAAGTCTGTGTGTGAAAAAATGAAGTATCTTTTTCATATATAGAACAAAGAGGGCGCGCGCCGTGCGGCAAGTGAGTGCCGCAAAGGACGGCGCACGCCCTTAAAGGTTTATTTAACGAACTTTATTATTCGTAAAGCTTTGCCATGTTAACAAGCTTTCTGTACTTGTCTTTAGCCTGCTTTTCAGCAATTGCAAAGAGTTCTTCAGCTCTTTCCGGGAATGCTCTTACAAGTGAATTGTAACGAACCTCGGACATAATGAAGTCACGGTAAGAAAGTGTGGGCTCCTTGGAGTCAAGTGTGAAGGGCTGTTCCTTTTCGGGGTTGAAGCGGAATGTGTGCCAGTAACCTGATGCAACAGCATTCTTTGTTTCCTGCATACTTGTTGCAAGACCCTTCTTGATACCGTGGTTGATACAGGGAGCGTACGCGATGATGAGGGACGGACCATTGTATGCTTCAGCTTCAAGAATTGCCTTTATACACTGGTTGTAGTCAGCACCCATAGCGATCTGTGCTGTGTATACGTAACCGTATGACATAGCGATCTGCGCAAGATCCTTCTTCTTTGTGGGTTTACCGGATGCAGCAAACTGTGCAACGGAGCCTGTAGGTGTGGACTTGGAAGCCTGACCACCTGTGTTGGAGTAAACTTCTGTATCGAATACGAAGATGTTGATATCTTCACCGGATGCGATAGCGTGGTCAAGACCGCCGAAACCGATATCGTACCCCCAACCGTCGCCGCCGAAGATCCAGATGGACTTCTTAACGAAGAGATCCTTCATTGCGAGAGCCTGCTTGCAAAGGTCGCACTTGTCAGCGCAAGGTGTGAGAGCCGCTTCAAGCTGAGCTGCCGCAAACTTGGAAGCTGTGCCGTCATCCTTAGCTGCAAGCCAAGCCTTAGAAGCTTCTGCAATAGCAGTGTCGTCGGACTCAGCAAGCTTTTCAACAACTTCAGTAAGGAGCGCACGGCGCTGTCTTGTAGCTGTTGCCATACCGAGACCGTATTCAGCGTTATCTTCAAACAAGGAGTTAGCCCAAGCCGGACCCTTTCCTTCTTTGTTAGTCGTGTAAGGTGTGGAAGGTGCAGAACCGCCCCAGATTGAAGAACAACCTGTTGCATTTGCAATAAACATTCTGTCACCGAAGAGCTGTGTTACGAGCTTAGCGTAAGGTGTTTCACCACAACCGGGGCAAGCACCTGAGAACTCGAGAAGCGGCTGCTTGAACTGTGAGCCCTTAACTGTTTCGGGCTTGAACTTAGCAAGAACGTCAGCATCGTCTGTATATTTATAGGAAAGCTCAAAATCTTTCTGCTTGTCTACCTGTGTATCGATGGGCTTCATCACAAGAGCCTTTGCGCCCTTCTTGCCGGGACAAACCTGAGCACAAGAGCCACAGCCTGTACAGTCAAGTGCAGATACAACAATAGCAAACTTGTATCCGGGAAGACCTGTCATAGGAAGTGTCTTCATATCGCCTGTATCGTCACCCTCGGGAATAGCAACAGGGCGGACAACAGCGTGAGGACAAACGTAAGAACAGAAGTTACACTGGATACAGTTTTCGGGATTCCATTCGGGAACATCAACCGCAATACCTCTCTTTTCGAAAGCGGCAAGACCCTGCGGGAATGTACCGTCAGCTTCCTTAACGAAAGTGGAAACAGGGAGATCGTCACCCTTCTGTGCGTTTACAGGTGTAAGAATTTCTTTTTCAAATCTTGAGAGCATATCGCCGTCATCAGCCTTAGTGCAGTCAGCGCAAGCATCGTCAGCTGCGTTTGCCCATTCAGCAGGAACGTCGATCTTAACGAGGTTTGCAATGCCGAGGTCAATAGCGCTCTGGTTCATTCTTACGATATCGTCACCCTTCTTGGAGAATGACTTAACTACTGCATCCTTCATGTATGCAACTGCTTCGTCTATCGGAATGATGTTGGCGAGCTTGAAGAATGCGGACTGAAGTACCATACTGAAGCGGTTGCCCAGACCAAGCTCACGAGCGATCTTAACACCGTCAACTGTATAGAAGTTTACATTCTTGTTTGCAAGATCACGCTTAACATTTGCGGGAAGTCTTTCATTGAGTTCTTCCGCTGTCCAGCCTGTGTTAAGAAGGAATGTACCGCCGTTCTTAACATCCTTTGTCATATCGTACTTTGTAAGATATGCAACATTATGGCAGGCAACAAAGTCAGCCATAGAAACGTAGTAAGGGCTCTTAATGGGCTTATCGCCGAAACGGAGGTGGGAAATTGTTACACCGCCGCTCTTCTTGGAGTCGTATGCGAAGTAAGCCTGAACCTTCTTATCTGTGTGGTCACCGATAATCTTGATGGAGTTCTTGTTTGCACCGACTGTACCGTCAGCACCGATACCCCAGAACTTGCAGCAGATAGTGCCTTCGGGAACTGTATCGGGGTTTTCGCAGTCAACAAGCGAAAGACCTGTAACGTCGTCATTGATGCTGATTGTGAAATGATTCTTGGGAGCTTCCGCATCAAGGTTTCTGTAAACGGAAATGATGTTTGCAGGTGTTGTATCCTTGGAACCGAGACCGTAACGGCCGCCGACAAGAACATCAACTGTAACACCTTCCTGCTCAAATGCTGAGCATACATCGAGATACAAAGGCTCGCCGATAGCGCCGGGTTCCTTTGTTCTGTCCATAACAGCGATCTTCTTCGCTGTTGCGGGAATAGCGGCTACAAAGTGCTTTGTTGAGAAAGGTCTGTAAAGACGAACCTTAACAAGACCAACCTTTTCGCCCTTAGCTGTAAGGTAGTCGATTGTTTCTTCGATTGTATCACAAGCAGAACCCATAGCAACGATAACTTTTTCTGCATCGGGTGCGCCGTAGTAGTTAAAGAGTTTATAATCTGTACCGATCTTAGCGTTTACCTTATTCATATACTCCTCAACGATAGCGGGAGTAGCATTGTAATAAGGGTTGGACGCTTCTCTTGCCTGGAAGAAGATGTCGGGGTTCTGAGCAGTACCTCTGAGTACGGGGTGATCGGGATTGAGTGAACGCGCTCTGTATTCAGCAACAGCGTCCATATCAACCATTTCTGCAAGGTCACTGTTATCCCATGCTTCAACCTTCTGAATTTCATGGCTCGTTCTGAAACCGTCGAAGAAGTGAAGGAAAGGAACACGAGATTTGATTGTGGAAAGGTGAGCAACAGCGCCGAGGTCCATAACCTCCTGAACATTGTTAGCGCAAAGCATTGCAAAACCTGTCTGTCTGCACGCCATAACGTCGGAATGGTCACCGAAGATAGAGAGTGCGTGAGAAGCTACCGCACGTGCGGAAACATGGATAACGCAAGGAAGAAGCTCACCTGCGATCTTATACATATTGGGTATCATAAGAAGAAGACCCTGAGATGCTGTATACGTTGTTGTAAGAGCACCTGCCTGAAGCGAACCGTGAACAGCACCTGCCGCACCTGCTTCGCTCTGCATTTCGACAACCTTTACCTGCTGTCCGAAAATGTTTTTCTGACCTTTGGCACTCCACTGGTCAGTAACTTCTGCCATTACAGATGAAGGTGTGATCGGGTAGATACACGCAACTTCCGTGAAGGCATAGGAGACATGGGCGGCGGCATTGTTACCGTCCATGGTTTTCATTTTTCTTGCCATAACTATCCTCCAAAATTATTATTTATATTGTGAATAATATACCACATTTAACGGTATATGTAAATGTCTTTAAATGTTATAATTTGTTAATTTTTTATTTACCGTTTGAATTTTTGTCAATACTGCCCCATTTTAATGCAAGTAAACCTGAAAATAAAGCTTTTTGTATTATTTTATCTCGCTTTGAATTTTCGCTGCTATCGTTTTATATCTTATTTGGGGTAAATTACAAGAGATTCCACAAACGCTCCCTCACTTACATATAATGTACCTGTTACTGTCTATGTATTCATCAAGACAACATCAGCATTGACCGCTTGGCTTAATGCTTTTCGTATTTATTACAAATTTTAAAGGGCATCGCAGAATGATTTGATGTTATTTAGCGATACCCTTAAATTATTTGATTGTTGACCTGTAGGTTTTTGATGCAGAAATACATCGTATCGTTAAAGCTGAACGAATGTACGCCGAGCATATCGTAAAAGTATTCGATAAAAAACATTTCCGCAGGAAATCTGCACCCGCTGAGGGTGGGCGGGGGCGCAGAAAAGCTCTGATCACCGCCATACCTTTATCAGCTTGTAGAAAGAACACCCCCAAAATTAGAACACGGGACAGGCGGATGCGAACAGTTCTTCTACATTCAAACTAAACAACTCTTATATCGCGTTTAAGTGCGAATGAATAAAGTATCATGTCGGTAACTTTTTTTCCTGTGATACGTTCAACGGCAATCTTATAATATTGAAGCTGTGTTTTGTGACGTTCTATAAATAATGATATTTCTTTTGCGTTATCATTCATTCTGTCGGTTTTGTAGTCAAGCAGAGTTATCGTACCGTCCGCATTTTCGAAGATTATATCAATAACACCCTGTACAAGTATTTTTTCATCTTTGAGTGTTTCATCTGATATTTTGCTTGAAAACAAAGCTGCAGAAAGATTGATATTGAATCTGTACTCCCTCTTAACAAGCATTCGAGAATCATATGCTTTCTTAATCCTTGCAAAAGTATCAGATGTGAAAAAAGCATCTATGCTTTTAAAATCCACCGCATCGACATCATCCCTTTTCATAAAACCGTTTAAAGAAAGGTGTTCTGCTTCTTCCTTGGCTCCTATGCACAAAACGCTGTCAAAGTCACAGAACTGCATAAAAATGTGTGTTGCGATTCCCTTTTGCGTGCTCTTGTTTTCGTGTCTGATTAAATCCGGATCCTTGAATTCAAGCGGTATTTCATCATTTTGTATCAGGACAGCCGTATCGTCTTCATCGAGAAGATCGGGATAAAGCTTTGAAACCGACACCTTCTGCGGCATTCTCGTCTGAAGCTCATACGGATATTTGTAATTTAGATTTTCTGTTATTTCATTATACAAATCATCATCAAAGGAATGCGCTTGGTCTTCAGTATACTCTGAACTGCATTCATTCCCATCATATCCGTAAAGTGTTTTTATTTCAAACGAGCTATCATCTTTCACCGATGAAAGTATCATTTCCATATACGATCTTGAATTGTAAAATGCAAACTGTGTCATACCTCTTTTGGGTACTTTTTCGGTAAATTTAGAGATATCGTCAACACCGCCTGTGACAAAAAGCTTGTTTCTTGCCCTTGTTAAGGCAACGTACAAAATACGCGCTTCTTCCTCTTGCTCTCTGTCGTGCTCCTCGCTTGAAACGGCACAGTACATGGGTGTTTTATATGACACAAAGCCTGTATTATCTCGTATCTTCACCGCAAAGCCGCAACGTCTGTCATATTTGTATGAATTTCCGCCCTTTTTACCGAGATCGGAACATGCATCGGCGAGGAAACAAACCGGAAACTCAAGTCCTTTGGACTTATGCACAGTCATTATTTTAACGCTGTTTTTCTCGTCGCTGTCTGCTTTTACGGCTTCAAGCTTCGTCTTACGCTCAATTATTTCATTTATATAGCTGATAAAATTATAAAGACCTTTGAATGAACCTGCTTCGAATTTTCTTGCATATTCGTAAAGCATCATGAGGTTTGCCCTCTTTGATTCTATTTCGCTTTTTTCACCTTCTGAACAAAGCAAGGCAAAAATCCCCGTATCTCCGTACAAAAACCAGATGAGCTTGTCTGTCTGCATTCCCTGCGCACGTTTGCGGTAAAGGCTCAACTTTTCGATAAACGCACGGCACTTTTCGTCATTCGTTCTTTCGGTATATTCAAGCAGTGATGAATACAAAGGAATATCTTTATTTTTCCCTCTTATTTCAATAAGCTCATCAAGAGAAAAGCGGAACAGCGGGCTTTGCATAAGTCCTGCAAGCTGTACATCGCGCATAGGATTATCTATAGCGGATATAAGACAGAGCGCCAACAGCACTTCACTTGATTCAAAAAAATTCTTTTCCATACCGTTATAAACTGGTATTCCGCGTTTGATAAGCGCCTGTTCATAAACAGAAGCAGATTTTTTGGCATTTCTCAAAAGTATGGCAAAATCACCCGCCGTGTAAGGTCTTCCGTCCTCGCCCGACTCATTTTCTATCATGTATGCAATCACATCGGCAATATAAGACGCTTCCGTTTCCTTTGCTGTTTCGTTTTCGTTTTTACCTATAACGGATACGGTAACACGTTCCGAGGTGTCGGCAAGCTTTGAAAACACAAGCTCATCTTCCTTTTTGTACGGAATGTCCTTATTCTGCGAAAATACGGGAGCAAACACAAGGTTTGTGAATTTAATTATGTTTTCGGAGCATCTGAAATTATTGGAAAGGAAAATAGCACGGCCATTATCTGAATTTTCAAACAATGTACGGTAGTTTGAAAACAGATACGGTTCCGCCCCTCTGAAAGAATAAATTGACTGCTTTATATCCCCCACCATAAATCTGTTGTTTTTAGATATGGCGGAAAATATTGCATCCTGCAAGCTATTGCAATCCTGATATTCATCAATATATATTTCATCATACAGCTCCGCTGTTTCGTATGCTTTTTTTGTTTTATTACCGTCTTTGTCATAAAAGAGTCTGTATGCAAACTGCTCCAGATCTCCATAGTCCATAAAACGGCGTGTGCGTTTTTCTTCCTCAAATATTTTACAAAACAACGAAATAAGCTTATACATACACTCAAAAAGAAGCTTTCCGTCCTTTGCAACGGCTTTGAGAGTGTCATCGGCAAAAGATCTGTAAGGAAGCATTTTTTTTCTTTCTTCCTTAAGATCATTACGCACATTTTTTACAGCATCTTTGAAATCGTATTCACCGCGTACAGCAGGCGCTCTTGCAAATGAAAAATCACAAAATATTCCAAGTGCCTTTTCTATATTTCCGTCTTCACAGCAAAGTAAAGTACTGTGAAGCATTTCGGCTTCATCCGTCAGCATCGGTGCATACTTTGATGAAAATATTTCATCATTCGAAAAGCTGTCAGTAATGTTCTTATATTCGCGCATAAAGTGCTTGACCGTGCGAAGAAGATTTTTCTTTGCCGTATCTGCATATACACTTTCAAAAAATCCGCCGTCTTCAACCGTCTTAAAATTTTCCGATGTTTTATGTATTATCTTCACACCGTCAGCTGAACTGCTGACCGTGTCGTAAACTGAAATAAGGACATCGGAAAGCTTCTCTGCCGTCTTACTTTTTATAAGACTGTCAAAAAGTATCGGAAAGCCGTCGCTTTTATATTCGTCGGGTATTTCGTTTTCAAAGTACATATCGATGACTTTGTCCATAACACGCTTTTTTAAAAGCATCGCTTCAGATTCTTCGGCAATTCGCATCCCCGACGGAAGATTCAAGGCAGCATAATTTTCCTTTATAAGCGACGAACAAAATCCGTGTATCGTGCTTATTTGCGCCGAGTTAAGCATCAACAGCTTTACACGCAAAGAACGGTCAGAGGGATTGTTGGCACTTTTCTTTGTAAGTGCATCTCTTATTCTTATTCGCAGCTCTTCTGCCGCCGCTTTTGTAAAGGTAACTATCAGCATTCGGGATAAGTCCGCATTTTCTTCCGTAACGCGGCGTATTACCCTTTCGGTAAGCGTTGCTGTTTTACCGGAGCCTGCCGCCGCCGCAACCAGAAGGTCTGAATCACTGTGTGTTATTGCACTTAACTGACTTTCGGTCCAAGTTCTTTTACTCATCATCTTTCACCGTTTTGCTTTCATATCTGCAAACCATCTTATAATCGCAAAATTCGCAAGGCATATATGAGCCGATTTTTTCGGGTAACGCCTCGGAATATCCTTTTTTCATTTTTTCAGCCAACTCACCGACGGCACATTTCAATTTTTCAAATGTTTCTTCAAATTCCCCATCTGCAATATACGATATCTTCTTATCGCTTGCGTATTTCGGCATAAAATTCCCGTCATTTCCGAAGACTGCTTTTAATATTTCATCGTTATTCAATACAGCACCGCGGCGCACAATGCTGTCGAATGCATATTTTTCGGCATCGTGTGAATCTATCGGTACATCGCTGTCTTTAATTTCAGGGGAAACTGTGACGTAAAATGCCGCCGCAGGCTTGATGTTTTCGCCAAAAAGAGTGCCGCCTTTTGTACAAATGCTTATCATATATACAAACAGCTGTATTCCGTCGCATTTTTCAATATTATCAAGCGAAAAGGAGTTTTTACCCGATTTGTAATCAATGAGCTTAATATATGTTTCATCACCGTCTGTGTACGCATCAACTCTGTCGGCAATACCGCCGAGTACCGCATCGGAGCCATCCGAAAGACGTATGCGTACAGGCGGCATCTCACCGTTATCGGATATGGTAAGCTCAAGCTTGGCAGGCTTAAATTCGCTTGCCGAAAGCTCACAAAGTATATTTCCAGCCGCCTTGACAGTATTTTTTTTCATTCTTTCAAACAGGGATCTTATCTTTCCGTACCCCTGTTCATCAAGCGAAATGTGCAAATACTGTGCTGTAAATTCCGAGGTGAATGTATCAATAAGCTCACACAGCTTACCGTGCGAAACATCTGCTTTAACCTCACCCTTTATGTATTCTTCAAGCAAGCGTTGTAACAGATAATGTACGTATGTACCGAGATCGTTTGATTCAATATCAATCCGCTTGTCATTTCTCAGCCCTAAAATATAATTGCAGTAATATCCGAACTTACATTTTCTGAAGCTGTCAATTCTCGATTGCGACAAACGCAGGTCACCTGAATATATTTTCTCCGCAGTTTCTTTTGACAGTATGTCTGATGAAATATATTTTTTTGTGACGTGTGAGGTGTCGGGGTTTTGTGAAAGTATTTTTTTAACTGTATTTATCTCATTTTTCCTTCCGTGCCGTCCTATAAAATCAACCCCGACGGCGTATGTTGTAACATCAGATGCATTTATCCCCTCAAAGGTAAAGGTGCCAGTCGGGAACAAAGAGGAAACCTTATGAAACAGCACAGACGGCTTGTTTGATGACATTGACGAGTCTTTTACAGACGATGTAATGTACGCATTTTCCCTGCACGATGTCACAGTCTTGTAAAAATCGAATGTATCACGAAGCAAAAGCGTTTCTTCATCTGTAAACGAAACTCCGCACTTTTGAAGCGCACGGATATCGGAAAATGAAAAGACCGTGTTATTTTTGACCGCAGACGGAAAATCACCCTCGTTTACACCCAAAATAAATATATCGTCAGAGTTGTTTATTCTTATCTTTCCCGACTCGCCTATTATGACCTGATCCTGCGATGTAGGTATTTTTCCTATATCGACCTCTGACAGCACCATTGATAAAAGCGCACGGTATTCCTCTGGAGTGACTGTTACATCCTTGCATATTTCCGCAATATCGCCTGCCGCTTTAAAAAACAGGTTCCATATCTGATATATTTCGGATATTTCGGCACTGTCGTGAGTTGATGAAACAAGCTCACCAAGCTGTTTTTTGATATCTATTTTTATAAGCAGATCATAAATACAGTCAAGTATCTTTTCACACGTCAAGTCTTCATTTGACAAAGCCTTTGAAAAATCGTAAAGCGGTGTTATTATGTAATCCTTTATCCTGTTTATTCTTTCAAGCTGTTCGGAGCTTTCAGAAGAAAATTTTGCCCCGTACCCCGACGGATTCATTTCCCATGCATCTTTATAAAATCTGTTCCCGTTTATCCCCCACTTTTTCACATACGTTTCAAACAGATCACAGTCTTCATATGAAAGGCCGACAAGCCCCGTTTTTATATAAGAAATAACATCCTCGCGGTAAAAGTCAGACATATGTATATTGAAAGCCGCAAAAACAAGCTTTACAAAAGGTTTTTGCATAATATCCGTTCTTGATGACATAAAGTAAGGAATGTTGAACTTTTCAAAAACGGCATCTATAATTCCATGCCAACTGTCGATTGGATTTACGACAACTGCAAAGTTTTTAAATCTCTTTCCCTCTTTTATTCTTTTGCTTATGATACTTGCGGTATATTCCGACTCGTCAAACGGTGTTTTACACACAGCGCATCTTATATGCTCCGTTGTATCTGAAGGTATATTTTTCTCGTTTCTGAGTGCATATTCAAGATATTCTGTTTCCTTATTTAAAAATCTGACCCCATCTGTCAGCTTTTTAACTGATACATCCGTATTACATCTGTTGGCAATTTCCGAAAGCTCGGAAAATACATTGTACACTTCCGAAAGTGTAAAGCTTATTTCATCTTTTTTATCGCCCGGAATGCAAAGCGACACACAGGTATACGGACAAGATTTAAAAATATGGTATATAACTTTGTACTGTAGGGTGGAAAAGTAATAAAATGAATCTATATAAACACTGTCGAATTGCGAAAAATAATCGTTCTCCTCCAAAACATCGCAAAGCTTAGTCATATCGTCGGCAGGATCGCAAACAGAAGAACCGAGATTTGAATTATACGCATCATAAATGACCGCAATATCTGAAAGCTTGTTTTTAAGCTGTTTTTTATCTTCAGGCAATTCATCGCATACTTCGTAAAGCTTCTCGGGTGTTATTCCGCATCTTTTAAACTCGCTTATGGTTGAATGTATACCCGAAATAACGGCTGTATCCGAAAATGAAATATTTTCATATTCTTTAAGATACGCGGATACACTTCGCAATGCAAGAAAAACAAGAAGCCTTCCCGTTGTTTTATCGGCATAATTGTAAACAATACCTCCGTATTTACGGAAAACATCATTGCAAAGTCTTGAAAAGCTGCAAACATAAAGCTCCTGTGACGGTATACCCTCCGTCACATCTGCGCACATTGCTTCCGCGCTTACCGCCTCCTGATCGGGTACTATAAGCATGACACGTTTTCCGTCTTTCAAATCATCACATATCTTATTGTATATATATGTGGTTTTCCCGAACCCCGATGGGGCTGTTAAAAATTCAACCATTTTATTTCCTTTCAAATTTTAATAAGAAACAAAAACTCTTTTTTTCCCATACGTTTACCAAGCTGGGAGGCAAACCTGCGTGTGCAGGTATATACATCTTCTGAAATTTTTTTAACGGAGGAAAAAATCCGTCCGCTGTCAGATGTAATGATAAGACATATACCTTTTGACGAAACGAAGTCAAAAAGCTGTTTCGGATATCCTTCTTCAAGCTTATCATATTTCACACCGTCCGCAATAATAAGCGATATATTTTTTCCCGAGTTCAAGAAACTGCCGCACATCTTCACGGTTTTTATTCTTCTCGGTAACGCAATAAACAAATATGTGATTATTGTAAACGGTAAAGTTAAAATTACAAATGCTGATGAAAAAACGAATGCGACACCTGTTTGTACTGCGGAGACTATAAGCGAAAAATATCCAAAAAAGCCTGTCATAAAGCGGTATTTTCTTGAAATTGAAAAGAATGTTCTAAAAAATTCAGTTATGGGATTGAACTTGAATTTTGAATATGTGTAGTTTACTTTTTCGTGGGCAGAATCAAGCTCTCGCTGTCTGTATTTTGAAATTCTGAGCCTTGCATTTGCAACAACACCGGATGTCACGTCGCTGTTTGTCACGGATGCCCTTTTAATGATCAGCTTAAGATGTTTTTCTTCGGTATTGATAATTTGAAGCTCCTTTGACATAATCCGCCAGTCAAGCCATCTTACATACAAAGCATTTATTTTTTTTCGCATATTTCTATATTTCTGAGAAGTGTTTTTTTACCTCTCCATGAAAAAGCTCTCTTTTTAAATTCTTCTGTGCTTATATTCTCTATGTACTCCCGTGTCATGTAATGTATAAGATCCTGTTTAAAAAACTCAATTTCCGTGGTAGTTCCGTTTCTTATCATTTCTTCTGTATACGGACACGAAAGCTGACATATGTCACAGCCCCACACAGTACCGTATTTTTGCATGAGGTGTATTTCTTCCTCAGTCAATTCCCCTTTTTTCTGTGTGACAGATGACAAGCATTTTTCTTTATCAAGACAAACAGGGCAAGCCTTTTTACATCTTTGGCACATATCACAGTATTTGACAGCAAAACTTTTTTTATCCGTCAATGATTCATAATGGGACGAGGTAAATATCCCGCCGATAAACACGAAGCTTGAATATTTCGGATTTATCAGAAGTCCGTGGCATCCGATAACACCAAGATCGGCAAGGGATGCCGCCTCGGTTTCATATATCGGTGACGTATCGGCAAGAATGACAGCATCGCCAAGTATATTTTTAAGCTTCGGGAGTATTCTTTCTTCAAGCTTCTTACAGTATAAGTGGTAATCATTCGCCCTTGCATAAAGAGATATATTCCCTTTTTCAGTACCGCTGAAATACGGAATTAAAAAAACAATGACAGAGGAAACATCAAATGGAAAAATCTTCTTTGAATTTGGATTTTTCGTAAGAATTTCATACGGAACAGCCTCCGCGTATTCGATTTTTTCGTCAACTAAAATATCCAGAATTTCTTTTTTCAACATTATTTTATACCGATATCGTTTTTTATAAAGCTTGCGGGCTTTATTGCATTTTTTCCGTATTTTTTGTTTATTTTGTCAAGAGCTGTATCAAGCTTTTCGTCTTTTCCATCGTCAGCATCATCATCAAAAAACGAAAGCTGCAGACATTTTTCGCTTGAATTTTGCAAATTAATTGCCGTTACCGTCATCGCTCTGACAGGGTTTCTTATATTCCAGCTTTTTTTGAATATCCCGACGGCACATTCATACACTTTTCTTGTTGAATTTGTGGGATTTTCAAGCGGCGCACGTCTTTGCACAGTCTTCAAATTAACATCTTTTATCGAAAGCTGTACGGTTTTACATTTCAAGTCCATTTTACGGAGGCTTGCGCACACCTCATTACTTAAAGCGGAAATCCCCGCTTCTATTTCCGAAACGGTTGCAAGGTCATGTGTAAATGTCATACCGCGTCCGACTGACTTCACCTCACGCTTTGAGTAAAATGACGATACATGCGAGTCATCCTCGCCGTTAGCATATTTATAAAGTGTAACACCCAATACACCAAGCTTTTTTTCAAGAAGCGTTACGTCATATTTTGCAAGGTCACCTATCGTTTTTATCCTTAACGAATTAAGCTTTTCACTTGATGACCTGCCCGCCATAAGCAATGTATCAACAGGGAGAGGGTGGACGATATTTTTGAAATTATCTTCGGTTATAACCGTTGTAGCATCGGGCTTTTTATAGTCGGAGCCGAGCTTTGCAAAAACCTTGTTATACGAAACACCGACAGAAAGAGTAAGTCCTGTTTCCCTTTTCACGGTGTTTCTTATTTCATCTGCAATTTTTTCGGCAGTTTTATAATTTTTTTCGCCAAAAAGGTGCATACTGCCCGTGATATCAAGCCATGATTCAT
This sequence comes from Eubacteriales bacterium, assembly GCA_045636245.1. Taxonomy (GTDB): domain Bacteria; phylum Bacillota; class Clostridia; order Oscillospirales; family CAG-272; genus RGIG7213. Next base: position 18,935 of record JAZTXA010000129.1, read on the forward strand.
CTATTCCAAACGGCTCCACAAGGTCAGTATACCGAAGATATATTAAATTTACCGTTTTACTGTACTTCTGATATATCCCGTGATGAGGCGGTACTATAACAAGATTCGGGCACTTTTTTCTTGCACTTGCAAGTGTTTCGGCTGTTTTGACACCGTATTTTTTCGCAATCTCATTTTTTGCAAGAATGATACCGTGACGTGTTTCTTTATCGCCACCGACAGCCATCGGAACATTTTTAAGTTCAGGTTTTAAAACACATTCGACAGAGGCAAAAAAGCCGTTTAAGTCGCAGTGTAAAATAAATCTTTTATCCATGAGACTATTATATACCATTTTCTTCACCGTGTCAATAAGCTGTAATGCGTGTAATAAAGTAAAATATTTACACAATATTAATTAAGTTTTTTTCTGTTTATGTTATTATTATAATATTAATCAAAGGAGTAGCTTTATATGGCAAAAAAGAATTCCGTGACAGCGGAACAAGATATAAAAATGCTTAAGGGTCCCGACAGGGTGCGTCTGCGTCCGGGTGTTATATTCGGATCCGACGGACTTTCGGGATGCGAACATTCTGTTTTTGAAATACTTTCAAACTCAATAGATGAAGCACGTGAGGGCTTCGGTAATATTATTTACGTAACCGTGTATAATGACAAGTCAATAGAAATTGAAGATTTCGGACGAGGTGTTCCACTCGGTTATAACGAAAAAGAACAGCGTTTCAACTGGGAGCTTGTTTTTTGTGAGCTTTATGCAGGCGGTAAATACGACAATAACTCGGGCGATGCGGCATACGAATATTCCCTCGGCTTAAACGGTCTCGGCGCATGCGCAACGCAGTTTGCTTCACAGTTTATGACTGTAAAGTCCTATTCAAAGGGTTACGTCAGCTCAATTTCATTTGAAAGAGGATTTCCTACAACTGAACTTGAAGTAAGGGAAATTGCAAAAAAAGAGAAAAAAACGGGTACGGTCATACATTGGAAGCCCGATCTTGACGTTTTTACTGATATCAATATCCCGCTTGAATATTATGACGATGTTTTGAAAAAACAGGCGATCGTCAATGCGGGACTTAAGTTTATCTTAAAAATACAGAAAGACGACAATACCTTTGAAGAGCGTGAATATATTTACGAGAAAGGTATTTCCGATTACGTTGAAACGCTTGCGGGCACAACGGCGCTTTGTCAGACTGTATGCCTTTCGGGTGAGGGTGTCGGACGTGACAGGGCAGATAAAAATGACTATAAGCTGAAATTTGAAATTGCCTTCACATTCTCAAATGTAATAAATGTAACGGAATATTATCACAACTCAAGCTATCTGGAGCATGGCGGTTCCCCCGATAATGCCGTTAAAAACGGATTTGTATCTGCTATTGACAAATATATAAAATCAATCGGTAAATACAACAAAAACGAAGCAAAGATACAGTTTGGCGACATTAAGGATTCCCTTATTATCGTTACCAACAGCTTTTCGACATATACCTCTTACGAAAACCAGACGAAAAAGTCTATAACAAACAGCTTTATTCAAGAGTGTATGACGAACTTTATAAAGCAGAATCTTGAAATTTTCTTTGCCGAAAATCCGATAGATGCCGAGAAAATAGCAACACAGGTGCTTGTAAACAAAAGAAGCCGTGAGTCGGCTGAGGCAACACGTCTTAACCTCAAAAAGAAGCTTGCAACAACGAATGACATAACAAATAAAATTGAAAAATTCGTCGACTGCCGTTCAAAGGACAAAAACATACGTGAGCTTTTTATAGTTGAGGGTGATTCGGCTTTGTCATCGTGTAAATTGGCAAGACTGCCCGAGTTTCAGGCGATTATTCCCGTCAGAGGTAAGACGCTTAACTGTCTGAAAAGTTCATACGAAAAGATATTTGAAAGCCAGATAATCGTTGATCTTTTAAAAATACTCGGATGCGGTGTTGAGATAAAATCAAAGCACAAATCGGACACTGCGGAATTTAATCTTGACAATCTCCGTTGGTCAAAGGTCATAATCTGTACGGATGCCGACGTTGACGGATTCCAGGTAAGAACACTTATTCTTACGATATTTTACAGACTCCTTCCCTCGCTTATAAAAGCGGGCAAGGTATATATTGCCGAATCCCCGCTTTATGAAATAACGTGCAAGGATGAAATTTTATTTGCATATAACGATGCGCAAAAGGATGAGATAATTAAAAATCTCGGTGACAAAAAATACACCATACAGCGTTCAAAGGGTCTTGGTGAAAATGATGCGGATATGATGCACATTTCCACAATGTCACCGAAGACAAGAAGACTCATTCAGGTATGCCCGACAGACGAGGCGGAAACATATAAAATGTTCGACACGCTTTTGGGTGACAATATTGAAGCAAGAAAGGAATTTATATCGACCTACGGCGCACTTTACATCAAAGATGCAGATATATAAGGTGACAAAATGGCAAGAAAGAAAAAGATAACAGAGCCTGAGGAAAACTTTTCTTTAGCGGAAATATCAACACAGCCCATAACGGAAACAATAGAAAAAAACTATATGCCCTACGTTATGAGCGTGATTATTTCCCGTGCAATACCCGAAATTGACGGCTTCAAGCCGTCACACAGAAAGCTTTTGTACACGATGTACAAGATGAATCTGATGAATGGGCCGAGGACAAAAAGTACAAATGTCGTCGGTGCGACCATGACGCTTAACCCGCATGGTGATGCTTCAATTTATGAAACGATGGTGCGAATGACAACGGGACATGCGGCGCTTTTGCACCCGTTTATAGATTCAAAGGGCACATGGGGACTTCATTCCACAAACATGGAGGTTGCGGCTTCCCGTTATACAGAGGTAAAGCTTGCAAAAATATGTAATGAAATATTCGGCGGTATAAATAAAAACGCCGTTGATCTTATCGATAACTACGATGCAACGCAGAAAGAGCCCGTGCTTTTACCTGTTTCCTTCCCCAACATCCTTGTTTCATCAAACCTCGGTATTGCCGTAGGTATGGCTTCAAATATATGCTCTTTCAATCTGTCTGAAATTTGCGACGGCACGATAGAGCTGCTTAAAAACAGCCATATTTCAACCGACAGGATGCTCGATATAATAAAAGCTCCCGACTTCCCGGGCGGCGGCTTCATTATCTATAACAGAGATAAAATGAAGGAGCTTTATGAAACAGGACGCGGTACTGTCAAGATCCGTGCAAAGTACGAATATGACAAGGACAGTAACTGTATCAACATAACGGAGATTCCCTTTTCAACCTCCATTGAGCTTATAATGAAGAAAATTGCCGATCTTATCAAAGAAGGCAAGCTTAAGGAAATAACGGATTACCGTGACGAGATAGGTATTGAGGGATTCAGATTCACGCTGGATCTCCGACGCGGAGTTGATCCCGATACCCTTATGCTAAAGCTGTTTAAGCTTACATCGCTTGAAGATAATATGGGATGTAATTTCAATGTTCTGATAAACGGAACACCGAAGGTCCTCGGTATAATCGGCATACTTTCAGAATGGATATCATTCCGTGTAAACTGTTTAAGACGTGAGTTTACATTTGACCTGAATGCAAAGAAAGACAAGCTGGAGCTTTTGAGAGGTCTTGGTAAGATACTTCTTGACATCGACAAAGCAATCAAAATCGTCAGAGAAACATCGAACGACGCTGATGTTGTACCTAACCTTGCAAATGCATTTGACCTGACAATAAGACAGGCTGAGTATGTTGCGGAGATCAAGCTCCGCAACCTCAACAAAGAATATATCATCAACCGCATCGATGAAATAGAAAGCCTGCAAAAAGAAATTGCAGACCTTGAGGAAACGATAAACTCTGACAGAAAAATTAAAGACGTTATCATAAAACAGCTTAAGTCAGTCAAGGAAAAATACGGTATTCCGAGAAAGTCCCTTATTCTCTCTCAGGATGATATACAGATATATAAAGAAAGCGAAAATATCGAAAATTACAATGTCCGCACCGTATTTACAAAAGAAGGCTATTTCAAAAAATGTACCCTTGTTTCTTTGCGTGCATCCGATGAACAAATGCTGAAGGATGGGGACAGAATTGTAATTTCAGAAGAAGCCGAAAACCGTGACAGTATAGTATTTTTCTCCGACCAAGCACAGGCATATAAGGCTAAACTTTCTGATTTTGACTGTCTTAAAGCATCTGTACTCGGTGATTACGTGCCGTCAAAGCTGTCGTTTGATCCCGGCGAAAAAGCAATATTCATGAAGGTCATCCCCGAAAACTTTGAGCCGAAAAACCTCATATTCATATTTGAAAACGGTAAGGGTGTCAAGGTTTCAATGAAGAATTACGAAACAAAGAGCAACAGACGCAAGCTCACAGGCGCGTACAGCTCATCGTCTCCCATTGTCGGTATATTTTATGAGGATGAGCCCTTCAATATCATTCTTGTTTCCGACAACAGACGGGCAATTATGATATCCACAAAGCTTATTCCCGAAAAATCCACAAGAACAGCGGGCGGTGTTACACTTTTCAACATAAAGAAAAATCAGAAAATTGCCGCCGCTTTCAAGGAATCGGATGCGCCGTTTGCCAATACGGGAAAATACAAAAAGATAAAAGTACCTGCATCGGGCACCTTGCTTGAGCAGTACGATATAGACGCAAGACAAATCGGAATTGAATAAGAAAGGAAAAAATTAAATGCTTAAGAAAATCGTTTTAACATGTGGAAAAGCACTTGTGAAGTGTTCCTCAACAATACTCATCATGTGTGTAATGTTCACTGCTTTTGCTACTGCAACAGGTGAAACATATACGACCGAACAGAATCCGCTTGTTTCCCTCTCATATGTAAATGCAGAAATTGAAAAACTGAAAAGCGAACTAAGAACGGAAATGGAGACATATGTAAGGGAAGAAATCGCAAAGAATGCTGTAGGCGGCGGTGAATCAAACCAAGTTGTATTCACGACAGAAAAGCTTAATGCAGGTCAGAAAGTAGTCGCACTCGGTGCGTGTGATGTTATCTTACTTACAGGTTCTGCCAAGGCGGTATGCCCTACCGACACACAAAGACTTACAGACAAGACTACGGAAAATTCTATTCCCAATAACGGAGATATAATCAAAAATCATTATATCATTTTACCGAAGGCGGACGGCAGAGGCATCTGCTGCACTTCAAGCGGTACGGAAATTATGATCAAGGGTGAGTACAAGATCATAGGTTAAGAGGGACTTCCAATGACAAAATACATAAAAAAAATAATTGCTGTTTTACTCTCCTCTGCCCTTCTTTGTTCTGCGGTCTTTGCCGATGAAACCGCATTTGAGAGTGATACGACAGCCACGGATGAAACAGAAAGCGGCTCGGCTGAATCGGGCGACGAGCCTGTAACACCGCCCGAAGACGAGGATCCCTTTGTACCTCCGACAGTATTTGATGATGACGATGTACTTTTGCGTGTGGGAATATTTTATGCTCCCGACATTAGAGAGGGCTACAGATTGAGGCCATCCGCATCACAGCTCGGTTTTGATCTTTACTCAACTACAATGGATCACAAATTTACATATTTGTACAGTATTGAGGAAATTTCAGACATTTCCTATGCAAAAGGCGGAAATCTTTACAAATACAAAGAATCCGAATCTAAATGGATCTTTTGTTCCACAAGTGACGCAAGCAAGGCTGTTGTCGGCGGTTATCACATTCTTTTACCGGAAGTGTATGAAAATGCCCGTAAGCTTGATGAAGGAATCGAAAAGCTTTCAAAAACGTTTGAAGAGCATATTATTCCCGCCTGTATAAACGGTGAGCTTAAGATACTTATAGGTTCATATTTCAAAAAAGCAGACGCCGAAAACGCTTTAAGCGAGATGACAGGACTTTCTGAAGGTTCTGTTGTAATATCACCGTCAGATGAAAATGAAGTTGTCGTGCTTGACCATAATACAGGTGATATACTGTTTTACTTCCTTGATTCATATGAAATCGGACTTGGATGTTATCCCAGAAAGGCAGACGGCGAACACAATTACATCAAGATTCAATCCGGATATTATTGGCCCGGAATTTTTGAAGCAAAAAGATATAAAGACTCGTCGGGTGATTACATCTCGCTCATCATGATATCTGAAATGGAAGAATATGTCGAAAGCGTTGTTCCGTGGGAAATTTCCCCATCGTGGCCAAAGGAAACACTTAAAGCGTTTGCAATTTGTGTTCGCACATATGCATATGCAAATTTCGGAAAACATGCTTCTCTCGGTTTTGATATTTGCTGCGAATCAAACTGTCAGAAGTCGCTCGGTCATTCGAATGTAACAGACATTGTAAGGGATGCTGTTAAGGAAACCTGTGGTATGATGATGGTGTGCGACGGACGTCCCGCCACAGCGTATTATTCCGCTGTCACGGGAGGGTCTATTGCGGCGGCTCACGAAGTGTGGAACCAACCGGCGGAAAAATATCTTGTCGGCCAGTTTACCCCATGGGAAAAATACGAAACACATAAATA
>JAZTXA010000130.1:0-4333 GCA_045636245.1 Eubacteriales bacterium
GTGTCAATGATGGATCTTTGTCACGGTACGGGCAAAACAGACTGAACACAGCAATACTGTATTTAAAGGAACATCAAGATGCAAAAGTGATCGTTTCAGGTGGTATCGGTGAAAATGAAGCCTTCTCCGGAGCCGATGTTATGGCGGAATATCTTATGAGCCACGGTATATCGGGTGAGCGTATCATACTTGAGGACCGTGCCCAAAACACGTGGGAAAATATTGAATTTTCATTTGACCTGATAGGAAACGAAAAAACCGTTTTGGGAGTGTCAAGTGACTACCACGTAAAGCGCATAGAGCTTATGGCAAAAGCGCAGGAAGTAAAATTTGATATCATCGCATCACACAGCGAATTGGAGCTTAACACAATTTCCTCCACCGTGCGCGAGTATATGGCTTACATCAAATATTTTTTGGGACTTAATCACATATAAACAACGAACGCCCGCCGCTTCCTCCGTATGAAGCGACGGGCAATTTTTAACCGTAATTAAAAGATTTTATCTTTTTACTTCTTCCATTATATATGCTTCAAGGATATCGCCTACGCGGATATCGTTGAATTTGTCAAGACCGACACCGCATTCGTAGCCTGTAGCAACCTCACGCACGTCATCCTTGAAACGGCGGAGGGAGGAAATCTTATCTTCAAATATGATGATACCGTCACGTACGACACGGATAAGCGATGCACGTGTTATCTTACCGTCCTGAACATAAGAACCTGCGATAGTGCCGACATTGGGAACGTGGATAGTCTGACGTACTTCGGCATGACCGAGAACAACTTCCTTGAATGTGGGAGCAAGCATACCCTTCATGGCAGCTGTGATCTCTTCGATACATTCGTAGATGATTCTGTATGTTCTGATGTCAACGCCCTCATGCTCAGCAGAGTCCATCGCCGCTTTGTCAGGGCGCACGTTAAAGCCGATGATGATGGCATTTGATGCCGCAGCAAGCATAACGTCACCTTCTCTGATACCGCCTGCGGCAGAGTGGATAACATTGACCTTGACTTCATCGTTTGTAAGCTTGAGAAGCGATGCTGAAACAGCCTCGGCAGAGCCTGCAACGTCAGCCTTGATGATAACATTGAGGTGTTTCACATCATCGCTGATATTTGCAAACATTTCTTCAAGTGAGCCTCTTGACTTCGCCTTGAATTCCTGTTCCTTTTCCTTTTCCTTACGCTGTTCGGCGAGCTCTCTTGCCATTCTTTCATCTTCTACAGCATTAAACTCGTCACCCGCAGTGGGAACAGCGGAAAGACCTGTAATTTCAACAGGAACGGACGGGCCTGCAACCTTTACGTTTTTACCGAGTGAATCCGTCATAGCGCGCACACGTCCGACACAAGTACCTGCGATAACAACATCACCGCTGTGAAGTGTACCGTTCTGAACGAGCACTGTTGCAACGGGTCCTCTGCCCTTGTCAAGTCTTGATTCGATAATAACACCCTTTGCGTGACGTTCGGGGTTTGCCTTAAGTTCCTTCATTTCGGCAACCAAAAGCACCATTTCAAGCAGGTTATCAATACCGTAACCTGTAAGTGCGGAAACGGGAACAACTATCGTGTCACCGCCCCATTCCTCGGGCATAAGGTCATACTTTGTAAGCTCCTGCTTTACAGCATCGGGGTTTGCGTGCTGTTTATCCATTTTGTTTATCGCAACGATAACGGAAATATCAGCCGCCTTTGCGTGGTTTATAGCTTCTATTGTCTGGGGCATGATACCGTCATCAGCCGCAACAACGAGAATTGCAATATCTGTTGACTTTGCACCTCTTGCACGCATAGCCGTAAACGCTTCGTGTCCGGGTGTATCCAAAAATGTTATATCTTTACCGTTTATAGAAACTCTGTAAGCACCGATATGCTGTGTGATACCGCCTGCTTCGCCGCTTGTAACGTGTGTATTTCTGATCTTATCGAGAAGCGATGTTTTACCGTGGTCAACGTGTCCCATTACACACACAACGGGAGGTCTTTCAACGAGATCTTCTTCCTTATCTTCTGTATCTGTAAACAGTCTTTCCTCAATAGTTACAACGACTTCCTTTGTAACCACAGCACCCATTTCTTCTGCAACAAGGTACGCTGTGTCAAAGTCGATAACGTCATTTACCGTAACCATAGCACCCATACCGATGAGCTTTTTGATAACGTCGGCAGACGTTGCCTTAAGTCTTTGTGCAAGATCGGAAACGACTATTTCATCAGGAACAGTAATGTGAAGCGGCTGTTTCTTTGCTTTTTCGAACTGCTCACGGCGGAGCTTTTCCATTGCAAATTTTTCCTTTTCACGGTTCTTTGCACTACGGTCGTTCTGATTCTTTTTCTTCAGCTTCTGCTTCTGATTGTGGGAGTCGCCGCCGTATCCGCCCTTTGAATCGGAAACAAAGTTTTCAAGTCTTTCATCGTACTTGTCAAGATCAACTGTTACGGTTCTTGTATCAATTACCCTTGTGCCCGTTTTTACATTTGAATTTGATGTATGTGTACCTTCGCCTGTGCCGGATGAACGGATAACTCCTGTTCTTGTATCCTGTGCAGGTGTCTGAGGCTTTTTCTTTTCTGCAGGCTTATTCTGCTGGGGCTGTGCGGGTCTGTTCTGGAACTTGTCAAGCTGTGACATACGGGGCTGTTTCTGCTGTGAATTGTTATTATTGGCAGGCTGATTCTTGTTCTGCTTATCGGCAGGCTTTTCGTCCTTTTTGAAGGGTGCCTTTTCGGGTTTTGCAGGCATTCTTTCGGGCTTCTTTTCTTGAGTCTGTGCCTTCTCTTCTTTTTTGTCTGCAGGCTTTTCAGGCTTCTTTTCTTCCTTTTTAGGCTCACTCTTAGCAGGGGCAGGCTTTTCTTCCTTGACTGCTGGGGTGGGCTTTTCTTCCTTTTTAGGCTCTGCCTTGGGTTCTTCTTTAGGCGCTTCTGCTTTTTTCTCAGACTTGGGAGCCTTTTTAGGACGGTCAACCTCTGCCACGTCAGCCTGACGGGCAAGATATGCGGAAAGATTTGTTATCTGATTTTGTCTTGTGAGAAGTTCTATTATCACCGCGAATTCATCGGGTTCCAAAACGGTCATATGGGTTCTGCCATCGAAACCGTTGTCCTTCAGAAGATTGATGATATCAGTGCTTTTCATATTAAAATCTTTTGCAAGTGCGCTGATTCTGTATTTTTGATTTGCTATCATACAATGACCTTTAAAGCCTGCGTTACGGACCGCACGCTTTTCCTTTCATTACGGTTAAAATGTTATTCTTGATTAAAATAATTCAAAATTGCATTTGAAAGCTGCATATCTGTTATTCCGACAACCGAAACCGATGTATCTTTGCCAACTATATTGCCAAGCTCCTCACACGTTACCGGTGCATTTACAAGCGGAACTTCATAATATTTACAGCTGTTTTCGATCCTGCTTTTCGTGTTTTTCGATGCATCGGAAGCACAAACGGCAACAAGCGGTGTTTTTCTTCCGCCCGATCTTATGCCGTCAACGGTAAGCGCACAGCCGACCGTTATACGTCCCGATTTTTTAGCAAAGCCAACATAAGCTGTCAACTTTTTTACAGCCTCTTTTGAGGTGTCTTTATTCATTGTTCTTCCCCTTTGTCACAGTTTTCCGCAAGCTGAGCTTCAAGCGCTGAATATATTTCGTCGGATATCGCACATTCAAGTGCTCTTTCTATCCTCTTGCCCTTTCTCGCCTTTTTAAGACAGGAAAGATTTTGGCATATATAAGCTCCTCTGCCGGACTTTTTCCCCTTGAGGTCGAGTGATATCTCGCCTTCAGGCGAACGAACTACTCTTATAAGTTCGTTTTTATTTCGGCTTTCCATACAGCCCATGCATTTTCTTTGGGGAATTTTTTTCGGTGCTTTCATATTATTCGGGCTTTATATCTATCTTGAAGCCTGTAAGTCTTGCGGCAAGGCGTGCGTTCTGTCCTTCCTTACCGATAGCGAGCGAAAGCTGATCGGGTGCAACGGTTACTCTTGCAGTCTTTTCTTCATCGATATAGATTCCCTTTACAACTGCGGGAGAAAGCGCTGCGGAAATGTATTCCTCGGGGGATTCGCTGAACTTGATAATATCGATCTTTTCTCCCTTAAGCTCATCAACGATTCCTGCAATTCTCGCCCCTCTGTTACCGATACAAGCACCGATGGGATCAACGCTTTCGTTGCGCGAATAAACAGACATTTTTGTTCTTGAGCCTGCTTCACGGCTGATATTCTTGATGATTACCGTACCGTCTGCAATTTCGGGAACTTCAAGCTCAAACAAACGCTTGACAAGTCCGGGATGTACACGGGAAATAGT
>JAZTXA010000131.1:0-12300 GCA_045636245.1 Eubacteriales bacterium
GGGTTCGAATCCCGCCGTATACTCAAAAGGTATATGCCAGCGGTTTGGATTGTCCTTCGGGACTCAGATGGCACACAAAAGCTCGCTTTTGTGTGCAGAATATTTTATTAAGAGGTCTGTATCATTCAGCCAAAACAAAAAGCCCAGCTTTTTTGTTTTGACAATGCAAAAGTGAGCCTTGCCTGAAAACGGATACCGTGTTATCCGAAGCATCACCGAAGCCTTCCGTGATGCGACGGGGGCACTCAAGCTTTCAGCCGCCGCTTTTGCATGAATGGTAAGACAAACAAAATCTATCGAGGTGACCGTAATGCGTTTTTTGTTTAAATCAAAAAAGAAAGCTTTTTTTGAAGAGCTTGCAAAAGCATTTCCGAGTGAGCTTGCAGAAGACGTTAAAGCCGTTTGCAACGCAATAATCATAAAAGGCTACGTGTACAGCGATATACTGTACAGCGAACAAAAAACCGAATGGCTACTGTCGTCCGACGAAAAAATAATAGCTCCCTACCGTGTTTATGTAAGTGACAAATTACTGTTTACAAGCAAGTTCACAGAACGGCAAAAGCTGATATATCACTGTATTTTTTCAAGAAGCCATGACGGATACATACGCCAAAATCACATAGAAGCCCTGCTTGATTCGGATATTCCCGAATGGGTAATACCGTACATTATAAAAGTGTGCGATGAATACGTTATGGAAATATTGGCAACGGTTTATCAAAAGTTGAAAGACAGAAACTGTGAAAAATACAAGGTAGTATGCAGTAATAATTTTAAGCTTATAAAGTCCGGGCACAGCCGTATGATGAGTTACTGGAACGAATATTACCGATACGATTGCCACAGATATAACGATTATGTCGGCAAAAAGCTGTATTCCGAATGCTTCGGATACAGCAAGACGGGACAAAAATCCATTAAGTTTTAGGAAAGGAATTACACATATGAAGAAAATTATAATTAACGAAAATCAAAAAGGCTTTCTTTTTAAAAACGGAAAATATATAAAATTGCTCGATGCGGGTAAATATCACCTTTGGGGCGGCAAGGAGATTGAAATTTCGGATCTGAAGAAAGCTATTGTTTCAAACAAATGCTCACTCGAAACATTGCTTGCGGATAAAAACATAGCAGAATGTACGAGTGTGGCGGAGGTCAAGGATGAGGAGCTTGCACTTCACTATGTAAACGGCAAGTTTTCCTCTATACTTCCCCGCGGGAAATATGCCTTCTGGAAAGTCTTTGACAGCCACGAATTTAAGACAGTGGACATTTCAAATCCTACAGTAGATGAATCCGTACCCGAATACATATTTTCAAATATCCCCGACATCTACTACACAAAAATCGAAGTTGCCGAATACCAAAAGGCAAGGCTTTATTTCAACAAAAAGTTACAGCGCATCTTAGATGCGGGTACATACTACTTTTGGAAGACACCCGTCAAGATTGATGCAGAGCTTATAGACACACGTCTTTTGCAAATGAATATTACAGGTCAGGAAATACTGACAGCTGATAAAGTTTCGCTCCGTATCAATTTTGTCTGTAACTACCGCATCAAGGACTACGTCAAGGTAACGACCGAGATAGACGATTTTGCCGAACAAATACACGTTTCATCACAGCTTTTCCTTCGTGAATACGTTGGCAAATATAAACTTGATGAGATCCTTGAAAATAAGGAGCAGATATCCGAGTTTGTATTTAAAAAATTGAAAGCAAAGGAAAAGGAGCTGTTCGTTGAGATCAAAAGTGCCGATGTAAAGGATATCATACTTCCCGGTGAGATACGTGAAATTATGAACACCGTTCTTGTTGCCGAAAAACGTGCGCAGGCAAATGTCATTACAAGACGTGAGGAGATAGCCTCTACCCGTTCTTTGCTTAACACAGCAAAGCTGATGGATGAAAACAAAACACTTTACAAGCTCAAGGAGTTGGAATATATAGAGAGAATTTGCGAAAACGTCGGCAATATTTCGTTAGACAGTAACGGAAATATTCTTTCCGGCCTCACAGCTGTTTTAAGCACAAACAATGCCTGAATGTATCAGTCGGACGCATTGTTTTGTATATACCGACACGCCCGACTGTACAGTATGAAAGGAAAATAATATGATAGAGATAAATGGAAATTTTAACACAGCAAAGTGTTTCGCCGCAACACTTGAAGATGGCGCACGTGAGCAGATCAAGGCGGTATGCGATACCGAGGCGTTTGCTTCCTCAAAAATAAGAATAATGCCCGACGTTCACGCAGGCAAGGGCTGTACCATCGGTACAACGATGACCATAACGGATAAGATCGTCCCTTCAATGGTCGGTGTTGACATCGGATGCGGAATGTATACAGTATACCTCGGAAACATCGATATCGATTTTGAAAAGGTCGATACGATATCACATTCAATTCCTTCGGGGCGAAACGTATGGGAAGGCAGACAGGAAAGATTTGACCTTACACCTCTTCGCTGTTACAGAAATCTCAAGGACACAAAACGTCTCGAAAGATCCCTCGGAACGCTCGGAGGCGGAAATCACTTTATTGAGATAGATACGGATGAAAACGACGGAAAATATCTCGTAATACATTCAGGAAGCCGTAACCTCGGCACACAGGTGGCGGGATTTTATCAAGATATCGCTATTGACCTTAATTTGGGAAAAGAGGAATATTTCAAACAACGTGATGAAATTATACGCACATACAAAGAACAGGGCAGACGGTGCGAAATACAAGGCGCGCTTAAAACACTTGAAAATGAATTTCATATAAAAGAGCCTACACTTCCACGTGATCTTTGCTTTCTCTACGGTTCATTTATGGATGATTATCTTCACGACGTGGATATATGTCAGAAATTTGCGGAAAGAAACCGTGCAAAAATAGCAGAGAAAATTATTGAGTATTGCAATTGGACACCCGTTGAAACATTTCAGACGATACATAACTATATCGATGTGAATGAGATGATTCTCCGTAAAGGTGCAGTATCTGCCAAAGCGGGTGAAAAGCTCCTTATTCCTATTAACATGCGCGACGGATCACTCATCTGCATCGGCCGTGGAAACGAGGATTGGAATTTTTCCGCACCTCACGGCGCGGGCCGTCTTATGTCACGTTCTGCCGCCTTTGAGCGTCTCACCATGGCTGAATATGAAGCGGAAATGGCAGGCATTTATTCTACCTGTGTCCTACCCGATACACTTGACGAATCGCCTATGGCGTACAAAAGTATGGATGAAATAATCGAAAATATCACCCCTACCGCGGATATCCTTTGCAGGATCACGCCCATATATAACTTCAAGGCATCGGAATAATCCTCTGTATAGTGAGCACAAAACATGACTGCTTCAAATACGGTACGGTCATTTTGTTGCAAAATCCCGAAAATTTTAAAATATTTGCGTAAACCACTTGACTTTTACGAATTAAAGTGCTATAGTTGTGTCACAATTTAATAGGTTGTAACACTAAATGCGAAGATCAGAAACCAGTAGGTTGGAAAGAATCTGGAGAGAGTTGCCGGTTGGTGCGAGGCAAAGTGGACGTCCTTCTCGAATTCATTCTGTTAGCAGTGCGCTGAATAAGAGAAATCTTTAGTAGGATGCAACGGGAGTTCCCGTCACAGAACTAAGGTATGTCAGTACCTGAAAAGGTCACTGCTGCGAGGCAGTGGCGAACTGAGGTGGTACCACGGGATAATTGATTTTCTCGTCCTCTGTATTCTTTATCGGAATGCGGAGGGCGTTTTTGTTTGCCCTTTCACACTCCGGACAAACAAATTTATGGCTTAGGAAATTCTAAGCACAAACAGAAAGGGTGGTCAAAAATGGAACAAAACTACTATCAGAAAGAAATCGAAACTATGTCGCTTGAAGAAATGAGAAAACTTCAATCCGAAAAGCTCGCCAAGCAGGTAAAGCACGTTTACGAAAACGTTCCTTACTACAAGAAGCTTATGGACGAGAAAGGCGTAAAGCCCGAGGACATCAAAGGCATTGATGATCTTCACAAGCTTCCGTTTTTAACAAAAGCAGATTTAAGAGATGCATATCCCTACGGTCTTTTGGCAAAGCCGCTTGAGGACTGTGTGCGTATTCAGTCTACATCAGGCACAACAGGCAGACGTGTGGTTGCATTCTACACACAGAAGGATATCGACCTTTGGCAAGATTGCTGTGCACGCGCCATCACCGCGGCAGGCGGCACAAAGAAGGATGTATGTCAGGTTGCATACGGTTATGGTCTGTTCACGGGAGGACCGGGGCTCAACGGCGGCTCTCACAAGGTCGGCTGTCTTACACTTCCCATGTCCTCAGGCAACACCGACAGACAGATACAGTTCATGATGGATCTTAACGCCTCCATCATTTGCTGTACTCCCTCTTATGCGGCATATATCGGTGAAACATTAAAAGAACAGGGATACAAGCCTGAGGATATTCCCTTGAAAGCAGGTATCTTCGGGGCTGAGCCGTGGACGGAAGAAATGCGCCGCGGAATTGAAGAAGTGCTCGGCATCAAGGCATACGATATTTACGGTCTTACGGAAACAACAGGCCCCGGAGTAGCATTTGAATGCAGTGAGCAAACAGGTATGCACATAAACGAAGACCACTTCTACGCGGAGATCATCGACCCCGAAACAGGAGAGGTTCTTCCCGAAGGCTCAAAGGGTGAGCTTGTATTCACTTCACTTGACAAGGAAGCGTTCCCTCTTCTGCGTTACCGCACACGTGATATTTGTGTGCTTTCACGCAAAAAATGCTCTTGCGGAAGAACTCTCGTTAAAATGGCAAAGCCGATGGGAAGAACCGATGATATGCTCATTATCCGCGGTGTTAATGTGTTCCCCAGCCAAATCGAAACAGTTCTTCTTAACGAAGGCTATGAGCCTAACTACCAGATCGTTGTTGACCGTGTAAATAACAACGACACATTCGAAGTGAATGTAGAGATGACCGCCGAGAAATTTACCGATAAGGTAAGCGAGATTCTTTCGATGGAAAAAGCCCTTGCAGGTGCTATGAAGGCTATGCTCGGAATAAACCCCGCCGTTCATCTTGTCGCTCCCAAAAGCATCGCAAGAAGTGAAGGAAAAGCCGTCCGTGTCATTGATAAGAGAAAGCTTGTATAATATAGGGGGATAAAATTATGGCTATCAGACAATTAACGGTATTTGTTGAAAATAAACAAGGTGCGGTAGTTTCCATTACCGAAACGCTTTCGGCGCACAATATCAATATCCGTGCGCTTTCCATTGCGGAAACACAGGATTTCGGTATTCTCCGCCTTATCGTAAACGATGAGGAAACAGCCGAGAAGATCCTGAAAGATGAAGGATATCTCATTAAAATCACCGATGTTGTAGGCGTAAAGATCGGTGATGCACCGGGTAAACTTTCATCAGCTCTTAAAGCGCTTGACGAAAACAAGATCAACATAGAATATCTCTATGCATTTATGGCACGCACCGAGAAGCATGCTTATGTTGTAATCCGTGTTGAGAACAATGATGCGGCGGAAAATGCACTTCGTAGTGCAGGATTCAAGATCGTAACCGAATCGGATGTGGATAAATTATAATTCAGTCAGGCCTGTCAAGAAAAATGCCTGTGACGGTTTGAAGTTCATCATTTTTTTAAAAATGCATGCTTGACAAATTTGAAACATTATGATATAATCAGCGAGTATAAACGCAAAGATGCGGAATAGTAGGCAGAAAGCTTTTTACACAGAGAAGTGTCGGGCGGTGCGAGACACTGAGAAAGTTTTGCCGAACTCACCGCGGAGCGGCTGACATGAAAGTAACCGAGTAGTGGCAGACGGAAAACTCCCGTGACAGAGTTAAGATGTGCTGGCATCTAAAGTGCATCCCGTTTGGGGTGAAGAAGAGTGGTACCGCGGAAACGGTGATATTCAGCGTTTTCGTCTCTTTGATCAAACAAAGAGACGAAAACGTTTTTTTGTTACTAAAATCAGCTTTACACTTGTATTTGAAAGGGGTTTCACAAATGAAAAAAATCAACGTTACTGACATTACGTTCAAAAAGCTTTCAGATGAGCGCGAAGTATCTCTTCTCTTCCGTGAAAAATCCGCTATTGCTAACTGTGCCGATGCGATCGGGGCGGATGCAATCGAGCTTCCTGCCGTAAAATCGATTCGCGAAGACACGATCATCTATAAAACAATCGCTCAAAACGTGAGAAATGCCGTTCTTGCTGTTCCCGTAGGATTTGACTGTGAAAATATTGTCACAGCGTGGGAATGCATTAAGGGTGCAAAGAAGCCCCGTTTGCAGGTAGAGCTGCCTGTATCGACCATTCAGATGGAATACACCTATCACGTTAAGCAATCAAAAATGATCGAAAAGATTGCCGAGCTTGTAAAATCGGCAAAAGCCGTTTGCGATGATGTTGAATTTTCAGCACTTGATGCTACAAGAGCAGATGAAGATTTCCTTATCTCCGCAGTAAAAGAAGCACAAGCAAACGGTGCATCCCTCATCACGGTCTGCGATAACGCAGGTGTTTCCACACCCGATGATATTGCTGTGTTGGTTTCAAAGGTAAAAGAAGCTGTGGGTGTTCCCGTTTATGTTCAGGTGTCCGACCGCATCAATATGGCTGTTGCATCAGCATTTTCCGCAATCAAAAACGGTGCTGACGGAATCAAATGCGCTATGGTCGGAAACGATGTTCTTCTGACCGGTAAAATTTCCGATGCGATCAATGCCTGCGGTGCTCAGATAGGTGCAGAGATCAGCCTGAACAACACCAAAATACACGCAAGCATCGATGATATGACCGCAAGCATCAATCATACAGTGTACGAATCCGAAAACGAGATAAACGAGAAGAAAAAGATACTGCTTGATGCCGATTCTTCTGTATCCCAGGTGGCACAGGCGGCATCCGTTTTGGGTTATGAGCTTTCGGATTTGGATATCGGTAATGTTCACAAGGCTCTTAAGCAGGTTTGTGAGAAAAAGAGCTCCGTCGGTGCCAAGGAATTTGAAGCACTTATTGCAAGCTCCGCGATGCAGGCGCCTTCCACTTATCATTTTGAAACGTATACAACAACAAGCAGCAATGTTTCAAATTCTATGTCTCAAATCACGTTGAAGTACAATGATGAGATCATTTGCGGTGTAAGCAACGGAGATGGCCCCATTGACTCCGCATTCCGTGCAATCGAGCAGTGTATAGGCCATCACTATGAGCTTGATGATTATCAGGTACAATCGGTAACAGAAGGAAAAGAAGCATTGGGTTCTGCCCTTGTCAGACTCCGCAACAACGGCAAGCTCTACTCCGGAAACGGAACTTCCACCGATATCGTTGCGGCAAGTATCAGAGCATATATAAACGCACTTAACAAGATCGTATCCGAGGAGGCATAACATGAAAATCGTATTTTCGACTAAGAACGTAAGTCGATCATCCTTCCTTGATATCTGCCGTTATGCCTATGACTACGGGTTTGAAGGCTTCGAAATATACGATGCTATCAAGGAAAGAAACAAACACCACGACAGCATTTTAAGACGCGACCGCAAGGCTGATGCAAAAAGAAAGCTCGTAAACAGAAACCTTTCCGTTTCGGCACTTCGTATGCCCTCCCCTATCGAAAGCGAAGAAACTACCGCCGAGATCATAGAAAAGTATGTGGAGATGGCAGCCGCCTCGGAAATTGATAATATTATTGTGAGGGCAGAAGAAAATGTTTCCTTCGATGTATTGGATCAAAAGCTCTCCGCGGCTATAAAACGCGCACAATCCTCCGATGTTAACATCTTATTTGAAACGGTAGGATTTTTGGCAGATACCGAAAATGTCATAGGTATTATCAATCACTTTGCTTCATCGTGTGTCGGTGTTTCATGGAACGTAAGGGGAACGTATTTTTCCGCAGGCGAATCAGCAGAAACAACGATAAAGAACTTGGGTGCATACATCAAATACGTCCGTCTCGGTGACATGAAGGACGGAAAAACCGTATTGATCGGCGAAGGCGATCTTGAAGTTAAAAAGCTTTTAAACGCACTTTCTTCTCTGAACTATGACGGCTTTATATGCGCCGCATGGAACGATGAGATAAGCGATGCGGATATCGTGCTTACTCACTTTACAAACTATATCTCCGCCTTGGGACGAGAAAAAAAGAGCTTTGAACACACCTATTATAACCGTGCCAAAACAGGAACTTTTGTGTGGAAAAAGTACGACGTTATAGATGCAACTTTCTCGGATGTTCTTGACACGATGGCGGAAAAATATCCCGATCAGTACGCTTTTAAATATCCAACCCTTGATTATACAAGAACTTACGAGCAGTTCCGACGCGATGTTGACGAGTGTGCCGCCGCTTTGATCTCTCTCGGTGTAAAAGCGGGTGACCACGTTGCAGTTTGGGCAACGAATGTACCTCAGTGGTTTATCACCTTCTGGGCAACCACAAAGATAGGTGCTGTTTTGGTTACGGTAAATACTGCATATAAGATCCACGAAATTGAATATTTGCTCAAGCAGTCAGATACTCACACTCTCGTTATGGTTGAGTTTTGCAAGGACATCAATTACAAAGAAATCATTGAAGAACTCTGCCCCGAGCTTAAAAAGCTTGAACCCGGTAATCCCTTGTATTCCAAGAACCTGCCATTTCTCCGCAACGTGGTAACCGTTGGTTTTGATATGGAGGGGTGTCTTACATGGGAGCAGATGCTTTCCCGTTCTTCCCTTGTTCCCCGCGAGGAGGTTCGCAGACGTGCTTCGCTTGTAAGGCCTGATGATGTATGTAATATGCAGTACACCTCAGGCACAACAGGGTTCCCCAAGGGTGTTATGCTTACTCACCGCAACATTGTAAACAACGGTAAGACCATCGGTGACAGAATGGATCTGTCTACGGCTGACCGTATGATGATTCAGGTACCTATGTTCCACTGTTTCGGAATGGTTCTTTCGATGACATCTATGATGACTCACGGCGGTACACTTTGTCCTATTCCCTACTTCTCTCCCAAATCATCGCTTGCTTGTGTAAACGATGAGCGTATTACCTGTTTTAACGGTGTACCCACAATGTTTATCGCGATGTTCAACCATCCCGATTTTGCAAAGACCGATTTCTCTTATATGAGAACAGGCATCATGGCAGGAGCAAACTGTCCGGCAGACTTGATGCGCCGTGCATCCGTTGAAATGAATATGCGCGAAATAATCTCTGTTTACGGACAGACCGAGGCATCCCCCGGTTGTACGATGGGTGAAGTTAACGAGGATCTTGACCACCGCGTGGAAACTGTCGGAAGTGCATTTCCGGGTGTTGAATGTAAGATAATCGATCCCGAAACAGGTAATGAGCTGCCTGACGGAGAAAGCGGTGAATTTGTTGCCCGCGGCTTTAACATTATGAAGGGGTATTATAAAATGCCTGAAGCAACTGCACAGGCAATCGATGCTGACGGTTGGCTCCATTCGGGAGATATCTGTATGAGAACACCCGATGGTTACTACAAGGTTACGGGCAGACTCAAGGATATGATCATACGCGGCGGTGAAAATCTCTATCCCCGTGAAATTGAGGAATTTTATCTTACCAATCCAAAAGTCCGTGATGTCCAGGTGGTCGGTGTGCCCGACGAAAAATACGGCGAAGAATGCTGCGCTTGGATCATTCTCCACAAGGGAGAAACTGCAGACGAAAACGAGATGAAGGAATTCGGCAATGCGTCCATTGCAAGACATAAAGTGCCGAGATACTTCATGTTCGTGGATGAATTTCCCATGAATGCCGCAGGTAAGATTCTCAAATATAAAATGCGTGATGAATCTGCCGAAAAATTAGGATTAAAAAAATAATTCAAATAAACTCAAAAAGCAAGCCCTGAAAAATGAGCTTGCTTTTTTTGCACCTTTAGGTGCATTATTTTCCGGAAAAACACTCTCTTGCAACAGTTCTGTTCGACAAAAAAGTAAATAACTCCTTTGAAGTCTATATTTATGGTTCTGTCATAGCGATGTGAACTCCATCACCCAAATCTACAGCCGTCTTTATGCCGTGAACAAGCCATGCACCTGCAAGGCAATACACAAAGCTCTCAACTAAAAAAATGTACCAAAGAAAGAGATGAAATAACAGTTAATCCCTTTCATAATTTTATTCTGTTCGACGCACTTGAATTCAATTGATTCTTCTTTAGTCATTGTCTTTTACAATAACCCTGGGCCTATACAGTACAACTGTTGCATTATCAGGTATATCTTCAAAAACAACACAATTTGTTCCGATTTTTACATTATTTCCTATATGGATGTTACCTACAATTTTTGCGCCTGCACCAATGTAACAGTTATCACCTATAGTAGGTGCTCCTCCGCCACCTTCTCCGATGGTTACTTGGTGAAAAATTGTTGCATTTTTACCGATATGTGCATTATGCGATACTATGATACCGTATAGTCCGTGCGGTAAATTAGGAGGCGTATCAAATACTGCGCCATATCCTACATGGGTACCAAGGGATGCGTTATTAAATGCATCACATTTTTTTATGTAAAAAAGATAGATAAGCTTTAATAGTTTCGGATACTTATTCCGACAAACCACTCGTTTGCGGTATTTCCAATATTTATTTGGATTGTAATGTTGGACAACACACCGCATATATTTTTCCAATTGATTCATTTTTACCCCCTGTATATTTTACCAGACGCGTTAAGACACACGTCATAACACATACAAATTCTAATTTATCGAATAGATTATACCACAAAAAAGAAATAATTACAACCCTTTTCGCAACACTATAGGTACGGGAATTGCCTACGAGTAAAGATCGATGGAACAAGGGACATAACATATGTGGGTGAAATATTTGACAAATATTCCACCCGTTATTTTATTTGATTCTGTTCTGCCATAAAGCATGTATCCATTCTATTATAGATACCGCTTTTTAATTTCCCCGATCACTTTCTCACCACAACGATCGGCTGATAAAATCCCGTATCATCCGGGAAAAGCCATTCAGCGTTACGGCAGCCGCACGCAAGAAACAACCTTGTCAACTCATCTCGCTGTGTGGCGCGGTATTCGCATTCAAATTTGTTCACTTGCAGTGCATTCCCGTCATCAATAATATACTGCGTCAACTTGTAGAAATCACCGTTCCAATCCCATGTCTGAAATGACACCCGCTGACCGAGCTCCGTTTTGTGAATATACGGGGGAGAATACGGCGTTTTGTCCTTTAACAAAGCATCATAATCGCGGATACTGCCTACAAATATGCCGTTTTCTTTGATCTGCGCGGCAATACTCTTTACAGCTTTCCCCAGATCTTCGCTTGTAAGCATATGCGGTAAGGCGTTGTCCATGGCAATTACGATATCGTATTTCTCCGTAAAAACATCCGATAATGCACGGAAGTCCGCGTGCTCAAATCGAATGTTGACATTGGCATCAGCAGCCCTCACCTTAGCTTCGGTAATTTCCACATCGCTAATATCAGAAGCTGTCACGTTGTATCCTATCGCGGCAAGTCCGATTGCCTGTGTTCCGATTCCGCAAGCACAGTCAAGAATGTCAGCCGATCGGTCAAAGTTGAATTTCCGAAAGATATTTTGCAGTATAACAGCCTGCTCTTGTGTTGCGGATTCCCAATTAAGAAACAGCTTATCGTAGTGAGAGGCAAGGCTGTCATAGAATTTTTGTATGATGCTCATTTAGTAGCTCCTGCTTGTTTTATGAATGTGATTCTTGCCGACAAATCGGGATTTATATTATCGTGTAACCTGCACTTAATAAAACATCTATTGCCCTATCGAAATTTTCTTTTTTGACGAGTATATAATCTGTGTTGTAAGTAGAGATCACAAATACACCGATATTATTTTCCGCAAGTACACTCGAAAGCCTTGAAAGAATTCCGATAAGTGAAAAATCCAGAACGCCTTCAACACGAAAACCTCGCCAACCGTCTTCATGTTCAATGGTAACATCGGGTGCATCTTCTGTTCTGCACACAAGTGATATTTCTTCATCTGTTCGTCCGATAAAATAAAATTCTACGTCCAAATTAATATCATTAATATCAGATACTTTGCACACCGTCAAATTATACGGTAGTTTTTTCAATTTCATATACATTTCCTCAAAACTCTATTTATCAAACTGATTATACCACACAAAATTAAAAAACACAACTATTTTCATTACGATCAAAAAGTGTATTTTCGATATAATATCGGCATGTAACATCATTAAGAAAAAGATTTTACAG
>JAZTXA010000132.1:0-29098 GCA_045636245.1 Eubacteriales bacterium
ATAACTTCGTGGCTATGCTCGAAGGTATTTCCACAGACAACGGTGACAGCATCTGGAATGCAGACGATACATATGCTTTCGCTGCTCACCCGGGTTCTGCCGGTACATTCTTCTATGCATCAGGTCTCACGATTTGCGAAAAGGATGAAGCCAATTACCCTGTGTTGGCTGTAAAAGACAACACCAAGGCAGTTAAGGTTCAGGAAAAGCTTTTAAAGCTTCTCTTTGAAGAAAACACAACGATGTATGCCGGTGTTTCGGGATTTGCTCCCGCAGACTGCATCAACGCATTTATGACAGGCCGTTTGCTCTTCATGGGTGAAATTGTCGGCTATCTCTGCACAACATTCCGCGAAATGGAAGACGACTTCGGTGTTGTTCCTTATCCTAAATACGATGCCGACCAGAAGAGATACTATACAACAAACGACACAGTTATCAACGTAATGTGTATTCCGAAGTTCATCTATACAGAGGAAGAGCTTGAGATTCTCGGTACTATCACAGAAACACTTTGCTGGGAATCCTACTACACAGTACGTCCCGCATTCTACGAAGACGTGCTTGGCGGTAAGGGTACACGTGACGAAGGCTCATATGAAATGCTTGACCTTTGCCGTGAGTCCCGTGTTTATGACTTCGGTTTGTTCAACACATCAATCACATTGTCTAACCTTTACAGAGATCTTATTTCAAACAAGACAACAAAATACAGCTCCACAGTTAACAGAAAAGTAAAGAGCAGTCAGACAGCGCTTGAAGAAATAATCGCAAGCTACACAGACAATACCTAAACAAAAAAATTATCTGCCTAAGGTTTAGCCTTGGGCAGATTTTTTGTATAGAGTCGCTCATTTCATCATGGGGGCGTCACAAATTCACATTGGTGAATTTGTGACGGATGCGCCGTAATACTGCATATAGCAAAAATTGAAAGTTTTGCGCACCCGTCAGTTTCGCCGAGGCGAAACGTGACGCCCCCGTAATTTTAAGCCGATTTACACACAAAAATAATGGGTTTGAAGTACGGTACCTCGTTAAATCAAATGAACGAAAATGAGATGCAAATGCGGCAAAAAAACAGATCCGACAGAAAATCTGTCGGATCGCTTTTTAATATTCGATAATTATACGTATTTCTTCATTGCTTCCGTCAGGTTTTCAACGGGCATTGAAGCTGTGATTATAACATCAACATTTGTACGTGCGGAAAATGCTTCGCATTCTGTAAGGAAATATTCAAATGAAGCCATATCATCCTTACAAATCTTGAGTGCGGAATCTATGAAAATGTGTGTAATATCATAGTTACTTGCATATATACCGGAAACAAATCCGAACAGTGACTGACCGTCAAAGATCATGTATTCACTTGTGTCTATAAGGCGGATCTGGTGCTTTATATCGTGTATAAGCTTTGTTCCCTGTTCAAGGCATACTACCGAACCGTGCGAGTCAATAAGCGCCTTGTTGGTAAGCTCGATAAGCTGTTTTGTTTTACCTGTACCTTTTACGCCTGCAATTAATTTTAACATAATGAACATCCTCCTGAATTATAGATATTTACCCTAACTATACTATACTATATTTTTCCGATTTTTTCAAGGGTTTTTATAAAAAAATTATAACTTTTTTTGCGAAACTAAATTATTTTTTATTCAATTTGCCCATAAAGGTCAATTATTTATCAAGTCTTTTGAGCAAATCAGCCTGCATTTCCTCATATCCGGGCTTACCTAAAAGCGCAAACATATTCTTTTTGTATGCCTCAACACCGGGCTGATCAAAGGGATTTACGCCAAGCAAATAGCCTGAAACACCACATGCATATTCAAAGAAATAAACAAGATAACCGTAGTTATATTCATCTCTTGCATCAATTTCGATCATCATGTTCGGTACACCGCCGTCAACGTGTGCCAAAACTGTTCCCGCTTCTGCCATGCTGTTTACATAGTAAAGCGACTTTGAAGCAAGGAAGTTAAGTCCGTCGATGTTTGCGGGATCGTGGGGAACTTCAATTCCGTCACGGGATGTGCCGAATGTAACAACTGTTTCAAACAGATTTCTCATACCCATCTGGATATACTGACCCAGGGAGTGAAGGTCTGTTGAGAATATAACGGAAGCGGGGAAAATACCCTTTCCGTCCTTGCCCTCACTTTCACCGTAAAGCTGCTTCCACCATTCGCACATCATTGCAAACGAAGGCTCATAAGCGGCAAGAATTTCAGTTGTTTTACCCTTTCTGTAAAGAATATTTCTGTATGCCGCATAAGCAAGTGCGGGGTTTTCCTCTACAGGCGCGCTCTTCATAAGCTCACGCGCATCAGCCGCACCTTTCATCATAGCGTCGATATCAGCACCGCTTACTGCAATGGGAAGAAGCCCTACAGCCGTCAGCACGGAATATCTGCCGCCGATATCATCGGGCACAACAAATGTTTCGTATCCCTTTTCATCTGCAAATGCTTTGAGTGTTCCGCGGCATTTATCCGTTGTGATAAATATTCTTTCTTTAGCGCCGTCCTCACCGTACTTTTTCTCAATAAGCTCTCTGAAAAGACGGAATGCAATAGCGGGCTCTGTCGTCGTTCCCGACTTGCTTATAACATTTATGCAAACGTCACGGTCACGGCAGATCTCAAGAAGCTCCGCAGTTGCAGAGGCACTTATCGTATTACCTGCAAAGTATATATCGGGTGTATCCTTTTTCATATTGTTGTAAAGGGGGCTTTTTACAAACTCTATTGCCGCACGTGCACCGAGGTACGAACCGCCGATACCGATAACAACAAAAACGTCACAGCTCTTCTTTATCTTTTCAGCCGCCGCTTTAATACGTGCATACTCTTCCTTATCATAGTTTACGGGATGATCTACCCAACCCGTGAAATCATTTCCTGCGCCTGTGCCGTTTTTAAGTGTATCAGCCGCCGCGTAAAGCGCGGGGGATATTGCATCAATCTCATGATCGGCAACAAAGCCGTTCAAATGTTTTGTTTTAAGTTTAACTGCCATTTTTTTATTTTCCTTTCAGTATTTAACAGAATAAAAAGGATTTTATCATATATGTAAGCATTTGAAAAAATCCTATTCTCGGCGTGTCGCTGTCCGCGGTAATATCGCTTTGGCCTATAACCTCGCCGTTAAGTATATATTTAACGCTTCCTACTTTGTCACCCGCCTTTACAGGAGCAACAAGATATTCGGGAACGTCAATTTCATATGTTACTTTTTTTGTGTCCGATTTGTCCAGCAAAGCCGAAAAGCCCATATGAGATACGGAAGCCTCGTCGACTGCCGCCCCCTTGACAGTAACGGGCGGAAGCGTTGCAGGCGAATAATTCACCGTGCCGTAATTTGCAAAGCCGAAGTCAAGCAAAAGCTTTGCACATTCATTTCTTGCACTGCTTGTAGACGATGCCATAACAACGCAGATAAGCTGCATTCCGTCACGCTTTGCTGTAGCTGATATGCAAAATTTCGCCTTCGAGGTGGAACCCGTTTTAAGTCCGTTTGCACCCTCGTAAAATCTTATCAGTTTATTTGTATTTGTAAGACCGAACTGTCCGTTTCTTATTGTATCCATCCATATAGTGGTATAATCAAGAATCAGCGGGTGTTTTAAAAGTTCACGCGACATTATTGAAATATCACGTGCCGTTGTCAGATGCTTGGTTGCTGTATCGTCAAGTCCTGTGGGGTTTTCAAAATACGTATTTGTCATTCCGAGCTGTTCTGCACGTTCATTCATCTTTGAAACAAACGATGCTTCACTGCCTGCCATAAACTCTGCCATGGCAACTGCGCAGTCGTTTGCGGATGCCACGGTTATCGATTTCAGCATTTCATCGACCGTCATTTTTTCGCCGACCTTCAAAAACACCTGTGAGCCGCCCATCGATGCGGCATTTTCGCTTACAGGCACTTCGTCGGTAAGCTTTATATCTTCCCTTGCGATCGCCTCGCATATAAGAAGAAGCGTCATGATCTTTGTGACTGATGCAGGCGGAAGCATTTGGTCTGCATTATCCTCATAAAGCACCCTGCCTGTTTGCGCTTCTATAAGTATAACGCTTTTTGCATCATACTCTCCCGAAAACTCCGCGCCGAAAATATGTATCGGAGCGGTAAACATAAGCGAAAAACACAATATCAAACACAAAAAATACTTTTTAATATTTATCATTTTCAGCCCCCTGCAATTACTGTACTACCATTTTATGCAGGGTAAAGCGATTTTATTATCAAAAAAGAAGAAAATGCACCGTGGCATTACGCCAGATACGGTGCAAGTTCTGCCACAAGATCATCGGCTTTTTCGGCATGTATCGTTAAATTGACGGGTGAAAGCAGGTCAAGTGAGAAAAGTCCCATAATGCTTTTTCCGTTAACGAGGTATCTGCCCGATGCAACGTCAACTTCGTATTCGTACTTATTGAGTGTTGCAACAAAAGCGTAAACCTTGTCTATCGTATCAAGCTTGATATCAATATTGATCATATTACTACCTCCTTATATATTTTTACGGTAGTATTTTATCACGAATAACTCGCTCTGTCAATAGCAAAATTCACCAAAATAAATGGTTTTTTCTGCGTTTTTCAATATTATACCTTCTTTTTATTTCTGAAATATTGGTAATAGTTGCATCTTATCATACCGTTATAAAGACGGCGCACGGCATCGGCGCGTCTTCCGTACAGCCTTTGAAAATCCTCACACGAGGATATGACATATATCTGCCATGAACCGAGGCTTTGCCACGCCTTGCCCATGTTTTTATAAAGAGTTTCCACCTCATCGGCTGACATAAGACGTTCCCCGTATGGGGGATTACAAACAACCGTTCCGCGTCTGTCAAATGTTTCAATAGTCAAAGCATCACGGCAAAACACCTTTATATATTTTTCCATGCCTGCACGCTTTACATTAGCTTCGGTTATCTCAACACATTCGGGGGAAATATCGGATGCAAATGCTTCAAATTTAGAGTCTCTTATTATTTTATCATTTGCCTCTGTGACAGCATCGTACCAGCATTTTTTCGGTATCTGCGGAAAGTCCTCCGAGATAAATTCACGGTTAAGTCCTGGCGCGGTGTTCGTCATAAGCATAGCCGCTTCTATCGGGATAGTACCCGAGCCGCAGAACGGGTCCCAGAAAAGAACATCTTCCCTTGTGTGGGCAAGCTTTACAAGTGCGGCGGCAAGTGTTTCCCTTATCGGTGCTTCGTTTGACGTCGGGCGGTAACCTCTTTTGTGTAAGGGTGTACCCGATGTATCTATCATTATATGAACATTATCCTTGAGTATGAAAAACTCAATTTGATATTTTACGCCCGTTTCATCAAAATACGAAATACCGTACTTTGATTTAAGCCGTTCCACACACGCTTTTTTGATTATGCTTTGGCAGTCGGGAATAGAATAAAGGGTTGAACGTATGCTGTGTCCCTTAACGGGAAAAGCGTCATCCTTACCGACAAAGTCCTCAAGGGGGAGTGCCTTTACACCGTCAAAAAGTTCGGTAAATGTGCGTGCTTCAAATTCACCGAGCAGGATAAGCACACGCTGTGCATATCTCAAATTTATATTAAGCCTCGGTATATCCGTCACGTCACCGTCAAATATAACTCTGCCGTCAAGGGTTTGCACCCTTTTCAATCCAAGCGAGTCAATCTCTTCATTTACAAGCTTTTCTATGCCGAAAAGGCATGTTGCAACGAAACGCATCAGTCAACAGGGTATGCCATTGTAGTCATAAGCGCCATTTCCACCTCAGACGTATCAAGTCTGCTGTACTGAACGACGATGTTTACGTTTGACTCAACAAGTGCGGCATAGGGTGTGTCACGGGGAATAAGCTCGCCCTTTTCGTTTTTCATTTTATCCATTCTGATGTGGTGTGTTCTTTGTGCACCGCATTTTGAGAAGAAGCCTAAAACAGGTTCTCTGTTTTCAAAAAACAGCGTAAGCTTGATTTCTGCATCCTCATCCGTTGTATTTATAACACAAATTGCTTCGTGGCTTACACTTGCGTTTTTTGAAACGGAGTTCAAAAAGCAGTCGGGTATGAGCCATGTCTTTTTTCCGTAATTCATTTTGTATTCCTCACTGTTCTATATCGATTTTTTTAATTTCTCCGCCAATCGCACCGCCCATAAACACGGCGGCACATGTATCAAAGTTATTCGGTACGTCACTTACAAAATACTCGGTAAGTCCGCACTTTTCCTCACACAGCATATTCTTTCCCGTCAGATAGTCCGCAAGACTTCGTGCCGCCTCGGCTCCCGAATTTATTAACGTAAGCTCAGGATAAATTTCTTTTATTTTTTCTGATAAAAGCGGAAAGTGGGTACAGCCTAATATAACCGTATCAACACCCGTCAACACAAGCGGATCCATATAGTGGCGTATTGCATAGTATGTAATTTCGGTATCTATCAGGTTATTTTCAACGATCGGCACAAGCAAAGGGCACGCTGTTTTATATACCTCATAGTTACCAAGCACTGAAAGCTTTGTTTCAAAAACACCGCTTTTGACCGTCGCTCCCGTACCCATAACACCTATTTTGCCGTTTTGGGTAGCAATTGATGCCGCTTTTGCGGCACTTTCTATAATACCGAAAAGCGGTGTGGAACAGTCATTTTTTATTTTTTCAAGAGCAATTGCCGAAACAGTACCGCATGCGGCAAGGATCGCCTTGACGTTATGCTCTTGTAAAAAACGGACATCGGACGATGCATATTCCGTTATTTTCTCCTCACTTCTCGTACCGTAGGGAGTTCTGCCTGTATCTCCGAAGTAAATAAAATGCTCGTTTGGCAACAGTCTTTTAAGCTCCTTTAAGGCGCACAAACCGCCAAGACCGCTGTCAAAAACACCGATAGGGCGGTTATCTTTTGCAGTATTCACCATCTTTTATTCCAAAGCAAACTTGATGAGTCCGTCAATTATCTCGGAATCCGTCATACCGCTATGCTTCAAAAGCGACGGATACATCGAAATGTTTGTAAAGCCGGGGAGCGTATTTATCTCATTAAACACAATGTTTTCGTCCTTGTCAACGAAAAAGTCAACACGGGATAAACCGCGGCAACCGAGCGCTCTGAATATACGCAGAGCATATTCTCTGACATTATTCGAGCATTTATCGGATATTCTTGCGGGGATATAGTACGATGCCGTGTCGTTTTTGTATTTCGTTTCGTAATCGTAAAATTCAGCACCGGGGTTTATCTCACCGCAAACGGATGCTGTCGGATCATCGTTTCCGAAAACGGCAACCTCAATTTCCTTTGCCGTTATATATTCTTCAATAAGCGCTTCGCCGCCGTACTTTATTGCCTCGGCGAGAGCTTCTTCAAGCTCACTTTCGTCATTCACCTTTGATGCCCCGACAGATGAGCCTGCGGAAACGGGCTTAACAAATACAGGGTATGTAAATTTATTTTTCACGTCTTCAAGCACCTCTGTCTTGTGGCGTGTAAAACGTCTTTGTCTTATGTGCAGATATTTTGCAACGGGCACGCCCCAGTTTTCGGCAACGAGCTTCGTGAGATATTTGTTCATTGAGGAATCCGACGCTGTAAGACCGCATCCGACGTACTTAATTCCGCACGTGTCGAGAAGCCCCTGAAGCCGTCCGTCCTCGCAAAATTCGCCGTGAAGTGCGGGAAGCACAACGTCACACGGTAATTTTCCGTCAACGGTAAAAAATCCTTCCCCGTCAAGCCTTACAGAAACAGGTGTTATGTCACCGTTTTTCCACGTATCGTTTTTGATGCTTGCATCATCTCCCGTATAAAGATACCATTTTCCCTGTTTATCGATGCCTATTTTATGCACGTTGTACTTTTCTTTATCAATTGCCGAAAGTATGTTGCAAGCACTTGATAAGGATACTTCATATTCGGAGGATCTGCCTCCGAACAGTACGCAAAGTTCTGTTTTCTTCATAATTATATCATCTCTTTCAACAGCGCCACACGGTCAAGTCCGTTCATGTCGCATTTTATTTCACAGCATAAGCCGAGGGATTTTGCCAAATCTTTCATTTTTTGCCCCTCGTCATACCCTATTTCAAATATTATATTCACCCCGCGGGTAAAATGATTGCGTGATTTTTCGGTGATTTTACGGTAAAAATCCATACCGTCAACCCCGCCGTCAAGTGCGATTCTCGGTTCTTTAAGGACTTGCGGCGACAGCGTTTTAATATCTTCTGTCGGGATGTAAGGCGGATTTGATATGATAAGGTCAAATTTTCCGAGATTTTCCCAACATTCGTCCGACATTACATCAAATCTCAAGACTTCAAATCTCTCAAGAATACCGAGTCTTTCGCCGTTTATTCTCGTCACATTGAGCGCATCCTCGGAAATATCTAAAAGTGTACCCTTTGTGTTTTCACATTCTGCCAAAACGGTAAGTCCGATACAGCCCGAGCCGCAACAAATATCGGCAAACACACCGCCGTTTTTCATTTCTTTTACGGCATATTCTGTGACACATTCCGTATCATACCGCGGAATAAGCACACGGGAGTCAACAAAAAATTCACGTCCGTAAAAAAATGCCGATCCTAAAATATACTGCAAAGGCTCACCCTCACGCAGACGGGTGAGCCTGTTTTCGATCTCTTTCAGCTTATCCGCGGGCACTTCATCATCGCCCGATATGAGCAAATGCGCCCTGTCAATACAAAGTGTATTACAGACAATTTCCTCTGCATCAAAGCCTATGTGCTTATATTTTTGTCTTAACTCAAATATTTTCACTGTCGGGCGCGTCTATTCTTTCAGTTTCTTCTGTTTCTTCTTCTTTCACTTCCTCGGGAAATTCAGCGGGAAGAGCTGCCTTAAGTGCGGCAATTGCACATTCGATCTGTTTATCGTCGGGTTCTTTCGTTGTTATGCGCTGTACCCAAAGGCCCGGAACGGAAAGTGCATTTGTGATGGGATTGGGATGCTTGCCCGCAAGCATGATAAATTCAAATCCGAGTCCGACAGACAGCGGAACAAGAAGTATTTTGAGCCCTGTTCTGAGCAGCATATTATCACTCGGCAAAAAGATACCAATGATGATGCCGAGCAGTATCATCATAAACATAAAGCTTGTACCGCATCTGGGGTGATAGCGTGACTGTTTTCTTACATTTTCGACCGTAAGATCAAGTCCTTTTTCGTAGCAGAATACGCTCTTATGCTCCGCCCCGTGATATTGAAATGTGCGCTTGATATCATTCATCAAGGAAACAAGTGAAAGATACGAAACGAAGATTATTATCTTCAAAAGTCCTTCAATAACGCTTACCCAATAGCCGTTAATTCCGTAAGCGCCTCCGCTTATTTTATTCACGAGCCAATCTATCCCTGCTGTTGTTGCTGTGGGAAGAACGGTGAACAAAAGAAGCGCGAGCAAAAGCCCAAGAATTGTGCTTATGACCATGATAAACGTCATAATACCCTTGCCAAACTTTTTCATAAGCCACTTTTCAAATTTCGACATTTCCTCTTCCTCGTCGATGCCGAGGGCTTCAGTCGATACGCTCAAAGTCTTATACGACAGTATCATCATTTCAATGAAATTGACAACACCTCTTAAAAGCGGGATATTAAGTATTTTGAATTTTTTACGGATGGATACAAATCTATCCTTCGTCAGCTTGATGCTTCCGTCGGGCATACGGGAGGCGATTGCCATATCCTCACCGCTTTTCATCATAACGCCCTCTATGACCGCCTGACCGCCTACCTTACCGAGACGACACGCAAGCGGATCTTTGTTCTTTTCTTTATTTGACATTTTATCAATCCATTTCAAATTAAGTTAATACTGTAATTCTACACCTATAAATATATATAATTTAAGGTTATATTTGTTAATTTTATATCTTGACTGCGCCGTATTTTCTTATACTGAGTACAGAGCATGCACCTTCACCGAATACTCTGTCCATCTGCTCTTTATATTCGGGTGCTTTTTCCTTCGGCAAAAATACCTGCATCGTGCCCGCAAATCCGCCGCCGTGTACACGGGCAGAATATTTTTCACCCTGCAAAAACTTACGTGTAAGACAAAGTCCGAGTGCGATACCCTGATTTTCGGGATTGTGGAGGGGATAGATATTTTGTAAATACAATTCACTGGACTTACATGATGCATTTTCATAATCAAGAAATGCGTCTATGTCGTTATTTTCAAGGGCTTCCTTCATTCCCTTGACACGGTTACATTCATCGTAAAAATGCACGGCACGCATAACGGCTCTGTCGCCGCATGCTTTTTTGATTTCGGGGAGCTTATTATAAAAATCTTCCTCTGACACATCTGAAAGTATCTGACCGCCGAGGTACTTTGCAACCGATTTCATTTCATAAGGTATTGCCGCATAATCTGCATCAAGGTCAGCGTGGCTGCCGAATGTGTTTACGATGCACATAACGTAACCGAGTGTGTCGGGTGAGAAAACCTTTTGCTCAATTACAGGGGGAGAGGTTTTGAAGTCTATGTAAACAAAACCGCCGTAGGCACATGCCACCTGATCCATAAGTCCGCAGGGCTTGCCGTAATAAACGTTTTCGGCATATTTAGAAATTTCGGCAATTTTAACCGATGTCACCTCGCCGTTATTGTAAAAATGGGACAGGATGTTTCCGACCATATCCTCAAAAGCGGCAGATGAGGAAAGACCCGAGCCTTTAGCAACACTTGACGTTGTATAAGCGCAAAATCCACCTATATTAAAGCCGTTATCAATGAAGCCCTTGCATACACCCCTGATAAGCGCAGGAGAATGCGACATCTCATCGTTTTGCGGTGATAAGTCTGTTATATCACACACGCCCTCATCGAATCCGAAGCTTTTTATGCGCACCCTGTTATCGTCGGTTTTCGATGCAACGGCAATTATATCAACACTTACTGATGCCGCCAAAACACATCCGCCGTTATGGTCTGTGTGATTTCCGAGTATTTCGCTTCTTCCGGGTACGGAAAAC
The DNA here is from genome assembly GCA_045636245.1 of Eubacteriales bacterium. GTDB lineage: Bacteria > Bacillota > Clostridia > Oscillospirales > CAG-272 > RGIG7213. Next base: position 11,015 of record JAZTXA010000132.1, read on the forward strand.
AGCTCACAATCGCGGACGCCGTACAGTCTTTCAAATTCGCATACGATCGTTGCAAATCTTTCTCTTGCGGCATTTATATCCGTGTATATACGTGCAAATCTTTCATCATATTTTCCGTTTTTGATTGCTTTGATCAGTTCAGTTGTTATCATTTTTTCTCTCTCCTTAAATCGTTTTCTATCTGTTTGACTGCAAAATCAAACAGCCGTCTTGCCGATCTTATAAGATAATCAAGTTTATCTTTTGTAATATCAAGTGGTTTGTCAGGCGGATATCTTGTTTGAATGTAGTAGTTGTTTGTTTCTATACATTCGTCTATCCACTCTTCAAATTTTTTGTATTTCTGCGACAGCTTTCTGCACAAAAATATAATGTTATGCCCATCGGGAGCATAGCCGTCCTCGTAAAGAAAATACGCTTTTAATGTTTTTTCTATCGCCTGCTGGCAGTGAAATGCGGCGGGCAGGTACGTTTCTTCATTATCGCTTAAATCTACAGCGGCAGTTATATCCGCCTGTGCGTAATCCAGCCAGTCGTAATACCGTCTGCTGTCGGATGTCTTACCTCTTGCCATAGTATAACCTTCCAATACGCAGAATTCGGCTTACAAACGATGCGGGATCCTCTGCAAGCTCGTCAAAATCATTCGGTGTATACAAGAATATATCAAACGGGACATCACAGTCAGTTTCCATATATGCCTTTTTAAGCAGTGTGTTTCTTTCACATTCTTTAAAATCGGCAACGATGCAAACGTCAAGATCGGTGACCTCGTTTTCATTTTGAGAATTATATTTCACACCGAAAACGTATATTTTTTCAGCATCGAAAATTTCTTTAAGCTGTTCTACCAACGGTACGATAGTTTCACACATATTTTTTCTCCTGAATGAATATCATATAATTATCACATATAAAGGAAGTAATATGACTTTTACCGAAAAGACCTCACATATATCACACCGTACAACTGACGGTGTGTGCGGTATAAATATCCGCCGTCCCGTGATCGGAAATTGCAAATGCGACAAAAAGCTGAATGTTTTTTTTGACAATCTCGCTTTGAAATTTACAGATTTTGCAAAGAAAAGCGGAAAGGCCTCGGACATTTTCACATTCGATTTTTGTGTCACATATACAAGTGACACACTGTGCAGTATATTTTTTGAAAAGAGTGTAAAAAACGGGCGGTATATCACCGCATATACACCGTTTTCCGTCACTTTCTTACAAAAAAACGGTATATTTCTTTCGCTTCCGTATGCCTACGGAACACTTTCCGAGCGTTATAAAGAGGTAAAGAAAACCGCAAAGCGTCACGGCATTAATATTTCTTTTTCCGAATTTTCACGCTGTTACTATCTGGTGGAAAACGGAGCTGTCATTTACAAGTCTGTATTCGCACAGGGCAAAGAGATAAGAAAAACAGGCGAATGTATACGGAAATTTTATATTTCAGATGATTCTGTATCGGACTGAGCTTGTCCAATGTCAAGCTTTTGGAGAATTTCTTTAAAGTAATCCGGCAGGGGGCTTTCAAAATAAAGCTCCTTTTTTGTTATCGGGTGAATAAAGCCTATCCTTCTTGCGTGCAGACATTGTCCGGACAAAAGGGATTCGTTTGCAATTTCAAACTTTGTTTTGCCTCCTCCGTATACGGTGTCACCCATAAGCGGATGGCCAAGCGATGCCATATGCACACGTATCTGGTGTGTTCTGCCTGTTTTTAGTTTAAATTTCATATACGAAAAACCGACAGCCTCACAAAGCGTTTCATATTCCGTGACGGCGGCTTTAGAATTTTTCTCCGTCACAGCCATCTTTTTTCTGTCCTTTTCGCTTCTGCCTATCGGCTTGTTTACAATACCGTAGGGAGATTTCAATTTACCGACGATGACACCCTCATATTCTCTTAAAAAGCTGTGCTCCTTTATCTGCTCGGCAAGTCCTACGTGTGCTTCATCCGTCTTTGCAATTATAAGCAAACCGCTTGTGTCCTTGTCTATCCTATGTACGATACCGGGGCGGATAACGCCGTTTATTGATGAAAGTCTGCCTTTCATCTTATACAAAAGCGCTGACACAAGCGTGCCTGTATAATTTCCCGGTGCGGGGTGTACCACCATGCCCTTGGGCTTATTCACCACTGCAAGGTAGTCATCTTCATAAACTATTTCAATCGGTATATCCTCGGGCACGACCTTGTCTTCAACTGCTTCGGGCTCCTCATACAAAACCCGGTCCCCCGTCTGCAAGCGGTATTTTTTTTCGGCACCCTTACCGTTAACGGTTATATTTCCGTTTTCAATATACTTGACAGCAGATGCACGTGTTATGTCAAAAAGGACGGATGCACCCGCATCAAGCCTTGTTCCCGAAAGGGCTTCATCAACCGTTTTCAGCATCAGCATTTTCCTCTTTGGGCTTTTGTTCTCTGAATATGGTTTTATCAATAAATATCATATAAAGTGCAAGCGATATACAGCCTACGGTTACAAAAATATCAGCCACATTGAAAACGGGAAAATCAGGATAGAATGCGAACTGTAAAAAGTCCACAACATATCCGTTTGCAACTCTGTCTATCATATTTCCGACACCGCCGCTGATAACTGCCGCAAGGCTTATACAAAACATTTTATGCTCCTTTGCATAAGCGAAAAGCGCGATTGTCATCAAGATAACGGCAACAGTCGAAATACTCATAAACACCCAGCGACGATCGGCAAACATTCCCCACGCCGCCCCGCGGTTTTCAACATATATAAGGTCGAAAATGTACGGAATAAGCTGTTTTTCGCCATGTCCCTTCAAACCTGATACGGCATAGCTTTTCGTTATCTGGTCTATTACAACGCCAAAAGCGGCAAATACAAACCACACAAAAAACAGCGGGAGTCTGTCCAAAACTGCTTTTTTTGTTATCTTCATTTCATCAGTTTTCCTTTTTGTCGGCGGCGGAAATAAGCTGACCATCGCCGTCATTTTTTTCGTCAGTTACATTTTCGCTGTTTATTGCCTTTATTTTTTCTCTGATGCTTTTGCCCTTGAACTTGCCGGAGTCACCTTTCTTCGGTACAGCACGGGATCTTATCGGTTCGATGACCGCCGTTTGCTCGGGATCATAATCGTCGGACTTTTCATCCGAAATATCCTTTTTTATCCCGTCAAGCACAGTCTGCACTATCACATCAACATTTGTATCACCGGCATATTTTTCATCGGGTGCGATGCGTATTGTTTCTTTTATCGCATCTTCATAAACTTTTATGACTCTGTTTTTCATTAATGCTGTGTGCTTTTTGAGGTAATCGAGCAATCTTGCCTCATCCTCTATCTGACGTCGGAAATCTTTAAGCACTCGGTCGGCATTTTCCTGTGCCGCTTTGTAAAGAAGCTTTGACTGCTCCTCAGCCTCGGCTACAATTTCATCAGCCTTCTTTTTAGCGATCATTATCGCTTCCTGCGCTTCGTCGGAATTTATCTTTTTATCCGTGGCGGAAAGCCCGTCAACTGCGGCATCGAGCTTATACTGCAATTCGTCCTTTTCAAGACAAAGGGATTCGTATTTTTCACATATGAAATCTATATATTCATCGACCTCGTCCGCATTGTACCCAAACATCGTGCGGCTGAAGGTCTTGTTTTTTATATCCTGCGGTGAAAGCATTTTATCCTTTCCGAGCATACACACGCTCAACTGTAAATATTTGTAAATAAAGCATTAAAATGGGAATTTAAAAATAAAAAACAACCATCACAACCGGTCACCGTTATTTTTTTGACCGGTAACAATAGTTGTTTATTAAGTTTTTTTATTTTCAGTTTTCCTCGTTCTGATGTTTTTCCTCACGGCGCATAGCTTCGCCTGAAACATCAACATTGGGAGGTGTTATAACATATGTATTGGAAGCAACCTTTTTAAGCTGACCGTCAAGGGAGTAAGCAACGCCCGACAAAAAGTCGATAACACGTCTTGCTGTTTCCTTGTTTGTTTCTTCAAGGTTCAATACAACTGTTCTTCTGTGGAGAAGATGATCTGCGATCTGCGGTACAGACTCAAATTCCTTGGGTCTTACAACCTTAAGCTCAAGCGATGTGCCTGCTGCTGCGTTGATACCGTTTCTTACTGCTTCTCTTACAGGGGCAGCTGCCTGTGTCTGAGGCTTTTCTTCCTTTACTGCTTCTTCTTCCTCATACTCGTAGTCGTAGTCGTTTTCTTCCGTTACCTCGGAATCTTCAAAGTCCTGACCGTTGAATTTAAGCTTGTCAAAAAATCCCATTTTAAACTCCTTTATATATAATCTTTTTTTACATTCTTTTGCCGAACACGGCAGAACCGACACGAACCATGTTCGATCCGTTTTGCACTGCCTGCAAATAGCTGTCCGACATACCCATAGATAATATGGGTTTATTTATATTATCTAACTTTTTTTCGCAAATGTCAATAAATAATTTATAAATTTGTGAAAAATAATTATGATAATCCGATTTATTTTCGCACTTCGGTGCCATTGTCATAACACCTATTATCCTTATATTGGAATATGTGGATATTTTTTCTAAAAATTCATAAACATCCTCGGGCATGATACCGCTTTTGTTTTCCTCTTTACCGCAGTTTATCTCAACAAGGATATCCTGAACTATGCCGAGTTTTGAAGCTCGCACATCTATTTCCTTTGCCAATTTTTCCGAATCGACGGAATGGATAAGGTCTACCTTGCCCACTATGTACTTCACCTTATTTGTCTGAAGCGTACCTATAAAATGAAGCTCACACGGCAAGTCTTTCACATCTTCGTATTTGTCAAGCAGCTCCTGCACACGGTTTTCACCTATTGCCTTTATGCCGCACTCATTTACGGCATACGCAATTCTTTCCGTGTCCACTGTTTTTGTTGCAAGCATAAGGGTGACATCGGGGGCAGTTTTGCCCCCGTCAATTTCAGACCTTATTTGCTCTATATTGTTTTTTATCAGTATTTTATCAGCTTCTGTCATCTCATTCTCCCTCAGCCGCGATAGGCATAAGCTCACCAAGCAACACCGAGGGCGCCGATATAACGGCACCGAAAGGATTTGTATAAACATCGCTTCCCACTTCCTCGATATTCTTCAAAAGCGAGTAGATGTTTCCGCTTACCGTGATACCCGTTACTGCCCTGTCAAGCGCTCCGTCCTTAATCAAAATCCCCTGTGCCGACAGCGAAAAGTCGCCTGTTGCGGCATTTGCGCCTGCGTGAAGTCCTTCAAGGGATGTTATCATTATTCCGTTTTCCGCTTTCTTGATAAGCTCATCCTTAGAAAGTGTACCCGGCTTCAGGCAGAAGTTAGAAAATGATATCGAAACAGCGGAAGAATATGCCGCCTTACTTGCGCTTGCAGTTGATTTTGTTCCCGCTTTTTTGGCAGTTTTAAGGTTATATAAAAGCGATTTCAAAACACCGTTTTCAACGACTGTCAATTTTTTGCAGGCAACACCCTCATCGTCAAATCCGCGTGAGCCAAAGGAAAAGTCCTCCGTCGGTTCATCGGTTATCGTGACCTTGTCAGATGCGATCTTTTCGCCCTCTTTGCCTGCCAAAAGCGACAACCCTCTTTGAGTGTTGTCAGAGGAAAAAATACCGTCAAACGATGAAAGAAGGTCGCATACAGCACGTGATTCGATGATGACCTTCATGTTGCCGCCGTCACACGATTTTGCACCGCAGAAGCGTATTGCTTCCTCAGCACTTTCCACAGCCGCCGCCTTTATATCAAGGCTTTCTTTATTAAATCCCGCTGTGTAAGCAAAGCCCGAGTTCATATCGTCACCCATTTTCGCAATAGGTATAACATATGCGGCGATAAATCCGAAATCCTCACAAACATCAAGTCCGTTTGAATTTTTTATCATCCTTGACGAATTCTGCGACACAACGTAAGAGCCCATCGTTCTTATGATTTTTTCGTCATATTCCAAAGCATATTTTTCCATTTGCTTGGCAAGTTCTATTTTTTCCGATGCACTCACCGCAGAAAGTGCGGGATCTGATGTTTTCGGTGTGGGATATTCTTTGTCACCGTGATAAATAAACTGCTCATCGGGGGATTCTATGACCTTTGCGTTTTCTATTGCCTTTTCTATGAGCTCACCTGCTGACGCGGTATCGGGCGATGTGGTCGCCGCATATCCCATTTTGCCGTCTGTTTTGACGCGCAGAGATATACCTATAAAGTCGTGAACGCTGTAATTGTCTATTTCACCGCTTATGACCTTCACCTGGAAGCTGTCACCCCATGAAGCGTATATTTCATATTCGATTCCCTGCATTTCGGAAACTTTTTTATCAACTTCCTTGGCAAATGCAATTATTCCGTCCTTAAGCATTTACATCACCTCCGACAAGAATGTTCGATATGCGTATTGTCGGCTGACCGACGTTTGTGGGTACAGAACCCGAAGACGAACCGCACATTCCCTGCGCAAGAGTCATATTATCGGATACCATATCTATATTCATAAGCACCTCTGCGCCTTTTCCTATAAGCGTTGCACCGCGCACAGGCTCCGCTATCTTTCCGTTTTTAATGAGATATCCTTCCTGAACGCTGAAATTGAACTCACCTGTTACGGGGTTTACAGACCCGCCGCCCATATGTGCGGCATAAAGTCCGTTTTCAACAGATGCGAAGATATCCTCTTCCTTATCAGTGCCTGCGGCAATATACGTGTTTGTCATACGTGAGGTGGGTGCGTAGCTGTAGTCCTCACGTCTTCCGCTTCCAGTTGACGGCATGCCCATACGGATAGAACCGAGCTTATCTATCATGTAATTTTTCAGAATTCCGTTTTCAATAAGCAGTATTTTTGTGCTTTTTTCGCCCTCGTCGCTCATGGCGATCGAGCCCCACTGCCCTGCCATCGTGCCGTCATCGTAAGCAGTTACCTTTTCGTTTGCGATCTTTTGTCCCATTTTTCCGCAGAATACGGAATTTCCCTTTGCAACGCTTGTTGCTTCAAGTGAGTGTCCGCAAGCCTCGTGGAAAATAACACCGCCGAATCCGCCTCCCATAACAACAGGCATTTTACCTGCGGGACATTTGCCTGCGTGAAGCATAGTAACCGCTTGGCGTGCGGCAAATCTTCCGCCCTCCTCGGGGTCGATAGTATCAAAATACTCAAATCCTCCGCACGTACCGGGGGAAAATCTTCCGTTTTGGTTTTCACGTCCGTCTGATGCTACAGCACTTATAAAAATACGCACATAAGCACGGCGGTCCTCGCCGTATACACCGTCACTGTTTGCAACAAGTACATTTTTGTCGCTTACCGAAAGGGAGCCTGTGACCTGCTTTATTTCATCACTGTATGCTTTTGCCGCAAGACAGCCTCTTTTTAAATATTCCGTACGCTTTACAGCCTCAACATCGCACGGCGGTATTACAACCGGGCATATAACGGGAAATTTGACGGGATCAAGCACCACATCAATGCCCGCTTTTCCGACACCTCCGACGGCATCGCAGACCTTATCTGCTATTGCCGACAGCCCCTTTTCGCTTATATCATTTCCGTATGCGTAAACTGAGTTTGTGCCCTTTATCGCTCTTATTCCCGCACCTACTGTACGTCCGCTGAGTGCATTTTCAACATTACCCGATATCACCGACACAAGATCGCTTTTTTTATCCTCTGCGTATATCTCGGCATAATCCGCACCGCTTGCAAGCACACGGGCAATTATTTTTTCACATATTTGCTTTTCTATCATATGTTCCCTCTTATCCGACGGTCTTGCCGTCATACAGTTCTTTTCCGCCGATTATTATTCTGTCATGCTCCTTCAAACGTCTTTCGGTATCCTCTTCACCATACTCCGTTTGAGAGATATAATAACCGTCGCCCTCGTATATTATATCCGTATTTATAAATCTTACCACATTTTCATCGAGTATATACACACCCGACTGTCCGTTTTGCAAGTGAAGTGCGGAAGAAGGTATTCTGATACCCTCAGCACTTTTATAGACCACCTCTATTTTCTGCCGTCTGTCAAAGCTGAAATCAGACGGAACGGTATTTGTCTTGAATATAAGGAGCGATTCCTCATCATTCGGGGAGGACACCGTACGTTCAAGAGTAAACTCAACAGTTATTCCTGCTTCATACGGGAAATATATGCCGTATTTCTCACCCTCCGAAAATTCCGAAGAAGGCATTTTATCTGCTGTGCAAACTATATACCACTCATGCTTTGATACTATCTTACCTACACAGTATTGACCGTCCTCACCATAAACAACCGGGGAAGATCTTGAAAGCGTTTTAAATTCATCAAGCGTTATATTTTCAAGCGTTGATGCGGTAAACACCGTTTCATATCCGTCTGTCGATGAATAGTAGTAGCCCGGTGTTTTTGTCTTTATAACATCGGACGGCTCTGAATCAGCACCTCCGAGCGACTGCTTTTTTGACTCGTATGTTGCAATTTCATTATTGAAATTGAGTCGCTTGTTCGTTATTATCTCACGCTTATTCAAAAGCACGAGAAGCTCGTCCGTCTTTTCAGAGGCATACTCAAAGTCGCCGAATGATACCTTTTCGCATATGAGATAATACATTCTGCTTATCTGCTTGTCTATGTATTTTGTGTCATATGCCTCAGAACTGAGAGAAATATTGCTTTTTTTAAGAAGCTGTATTTTTTTGTCAATTCCGTACAGCTCCTCACGCACATCGGATGATGAGCCGGGGTAAACGGAAGCAACGGTAGAATGCGCCTTTACATGCTCCCCTTCGTTATAATAACTGTTCAGTATACCGTCATGCGATGTGTACAAAACAGTTTCATCTCTGAAAATATATCCGTCTGCGATTATTTTTTCATCGCTGATGATATACTGTGCTTCTTCAAAAATTATATCATTTGAAAAAGAACTTACAATATGATACACAACGTATACAATGGCAAGTATTGAAAGGGCGGCAAATGCCACATACGTGCCGACACGTTTGAGATATTCCTTATCCAATCTCTGTCCTCTTTTCTTTTATTCTGCTGATTATATATTCCGATACTTCGCTTTTTGAATTAAAATCGTCCGCGTAAACAAAGTCTGCGTCCTTATACCGTGAAAACCACGTTATCTGTCTTTTTGCATAATTTCTTGTGGCTTGCTTCAGAGATTCAAGCGCTTCGTTCAAGGTCATTTTTCCGTTTATATAATCTATAAGCTCTTTATATCCTATCGCCTGATATGATGTTGTACCTTCCCTTAATTCTCCATCCCGCAGAAGCGACCTTATTTCCTCTTCAAGACCTTCTTCAAGCATCATATCAACACGTCTGTTTATTCTTTCATACAGCACCTCACGGTTTCTGTATGAAAGCACAAAGATAATAAAGTTGTATTTTTCATCCTTTAAAAGCTGTGCTTTGTCGTTTTCCGTTTTTGTTTTACCTGTGAGGTAAAAAATTTCAAGCGCACGCACAACACGTTTGACATTATTCTCATGTATTTTTTCAGCGGATTCGGGGTCGATCTGTGAAAGCATCAGCCAGTTTTCGTGCTTGTCCCTTGCAAGAAGCTCCGATCTCAATTTTTCATCCACAGCACACGCTTCATCAGGTTTTATGAACATCAGCGAATCAAGATAAAGCCCTGTGCCGCCGCACACAACAGGCAATTTACCGCGTGAAAGCACACCGTCAATTGCAGGTTTTGCAACAGAGACGTAGTCAGAAGCCGAAAAATTCTCCCATGGGTCCTTTATATCTATAAGATGATGCCTTATCAGCTTCATTTCATCCTTTGTCGGCTTTGCCGTTCCTATATCCATTTTTCGGTATATCTGCATGCTGTCGCAGGAAATAAGCTCCCCGTCAAGTCTTTCGCACACATTGAGCGCTGCGGCTGACTTTCCGCCTCCTGTAGCGCCTGCTATCACGATAACATCATTTTTCATATCCATATCCGTTCAAATCAAATCATTTCTCACCATTGTATATTATATATTACAATATATCCGATGTCAAGAACAAAAAAGAAAAGAAGTCATGACAAATCACAACTTCTTTTCTTAAAACTGTTCCGGTTTATTCACTTTTCACCTTTTCCCGGTATTTTACATAATCAAGTATCATTTCCGCCGTTTTTTCACTTCCAAGGGGATAACTGCTTATCGCCAATTCATAATTTGAGATATCTCCCCATTCTCGGTTCGTGTAAAAATTATAGTAGTTTGCACGCCTTTTATCGGTTTTGACGATCTTTGATTCTGCCGCATCTGCGGTAATACCGTCTTTCTTTTTTATTCTTTCGATTCTTTGCTCTAAAGGAGCATACACAAACACACTTACACAGTTTGGATTATTTCTTAAAATATAATCCGCGCATCTTCCCACGATAACACAGGAGCCTTCTTTTTCGGCAATCTCACTTATAATTTTATTTTGGAGGATATAGAGCTTGTCGTTAAGCGGTAGGTCGACTGATGAAGTGAAGTGACTTGAGAACATAAACGCTCCCGTTGACAGCGCATACAGTAAACTGTTTGTTGCTGTTTCGTCAATGCTTGCATACGTTTCGGGTGCAATACCGCTTTTCTGTGCCGCAAGAGCAATAAGCTCTCGGTCATAAAACGGAACATTCATAAGTCTTGCAAGCTTTTCACCTATTTCTCTGCCGCCTGAACCGTATTGCCTGCCTAAGGCAATAATTGATTTGTAAGCCAATGGTATCACTCCCTTCAGGGTTTAACCCCTTCCTTCTTTCCGTCTTTATGATACCATATTTTTGTTTAGTTGTCAAGTATTTTAAGCAAATTTCATAAAAATAATATGTGTTTTAATATAACTTTGTGAAAATTGCACAAAAAGTGCACCATTTTAAAAATGTTAAAAATGCCCAAATTGTACATTTTGTTAAAAACAGGCAAAACTCACATTCGCTTTTATTTGCGGTGACGCATGGGATTGTCCGCAGTTTAACACATTCTGTCAAAAAAAATAAGTGCAACCCATCAGGGTTGCACAAATTTCAAATTTTAATTATTCAGCTGTGTCTTCCGCGGGAGCTTCTGTTGCAGCATCCGTAGCAGCTTCCGTTGCAGCATCTGTTGCTACCGCTGTATCAGCATCTGTTGCTGCTGCTGTATCGTCACCCGTTGCAACTGCTGTTGTCGTTGCACCTGTTGTTTCAGCAGGCTTCTTTGTGTTCTGCTGATAGTTTGTTACCATAGCTGTAGCAAAAACGATAACAACGAAAACGATAGCGATTATCATTGTAAAACGGGAAAGCTTCTTATCCTTCGCGCGCTGTTTGTTTTTACCGATATAGTTATCGGAAGAACCGCCTGCGATAGTTGTGGAAAGCTTACTTGATTTACCGCCTGTCTGGAACAAAACAGTTATAACAAGAGCGATAGCCGAAATTATTAAAAGAATTGCAAGTAAAATATTAACGAAACCCATAATTTTATAATATCCTTTCGATTATGTAATTACCACTGTGTCGGGTAAATTTTGAATTTCAGCCCGAAAAAAATTACCTTCGAGCATAACAAGCGTTGATATTGTATCACATTTCTTCGGAAAAATCAATACCTTATTTAAAATTTAACAAATTTTTCTTTTAAGAAAATCAACGGCAAGGCGAATATCCGCTTCGGGATCATCTCCGCACTCGCGTTCTATCGTCAAAAAGCCCCTGTAACCGATGTTATCAAGCTCCTTCAAATACTCATCCCAAAGGACGCTTCCCTGTCCGAGCGGCACTTCCTTGAAATATTCCGACAGGCGCATATCTTCAATTCCGCCATAGGCAAAAAAATCATATATTATTCTCGGCTCGGTCTTTTTGAGCATTATTCCGTCTTTTGCGTGTGTATGCACGATATATTTTCCCAAAACGCGCACCGCATCGGGTGCTTTTACGTCTGTGACCATTGCAAAATTTGCAGGGTCAAGATTGACTCCGACACCCGATGAACCCGTATCGACAATAAAATCCCTCAATGTTTCGGGTGTTTCGGGGCCTGTTTCTATTGCAAGTACAACGCCGTTTTCTTTTGCAAAATCACCAAGCTCTTTAGCGGCATTGACCATAATTTCGTATCTTTTTTCATTTTTATCGTTCGGTACTGTGCCGATATGCGTTGTCACAACGCCGACACCGAGTGTGTTTGACAAAGAAATTATCTTTTTAAGATCGGGAAGCTTCGTTTTATTTTCTTCCTCTTCCATAATTCCGTGGCCGCCAAGGTCACCGCAAAGGGCGGAAACGGATATATCATATTTTTTTATAAGCTCATTAAAAACCGTCCGGCGGGACACATCGAATGTGCGAAAATCGTTTTCCCCCTCTGTGACATAGAGCTGTATGCCCTGCACTCCTGCATTTTTTGCTTTCTGCAAAGATGATTCAAAATCCGTCTTAAAGGATTCGACAAGAACACCTATTTTGAAATCGTACATTTTATTCTCCTTTTTTGTTTAAAAGCATCTGTGCGGATTCAAGCAGCATTTCTCTGTCGTTTCTTATCTTTTCCGAAACAACCGCATTGAGCAGTGATGACAGTATTTCGCCCACTTGCTTACCGGGCTTTACACCGAGGGCAATAATGTCACCTCCGTCTATTTTGAGATCACGCACGGTAAGCGCCGTGCCCTCTTTTACAATTTCCGATGCCATATCATACACACGGTTCTGATTTTCAAGTCTGTAATAAAACTTCGGATTTTGTGATAAAATATCCGCCTTCTGAAGCTTGAGCAGGTCGAAGAAAAATTCTTCGCCATACTTTGCCATCAGCTTTTTTATCCTCACACGCTCCGGCTTTATTCTGACATCATGGTATTTCACCAGCTTACAAACGCTGTCGCAAAGCTTATTTGATGCTTTCAGCGCCTTAAGTGTAGCAAAAGCTATCGCCTCGCTTGCTTCGGGGTGTCCCTTGTAATGAGATACACCCTCATTATCCGTGGTGCGCTTCAGAGGCTTGCCCGTATCGTGAAGAAGTGCGGCAAGTCTTAAATGAAGCTCGGGCGGGGCATACGAAACACAGTTCGCCGTATGCTCATAAAGCTCAAAGCAATGGTTAAAATTATTTTGGTCATACCCGTCTATGCGCTGTAAGCACGGCACGGCGGAGGTCATAACATCTCTGTACTGCATAAGCACACGCTTGACACCTTCACCGCACAAAAGACGGCATATTTCGGAAAATACACGCTCACTTGAAAGTCCGTCAAGCTTATCGGAAAATGCATGCACCGCGCTTTCAGTTTCAGTTGACAGTTCAAAATCAAGCTGTGAGGAAAAGCGCACGGCACGAAGCACGCGCAAGCGGTCCTCTTCAAATCTTTTTGCAGGCTCGCCAACGCATTTTATGATTTTTGCATTTATATCGCCAATGCCGCCAAACGGATCGATATATCCCGTTTTTTCGCTGTATGCGATGGCGTTCATAGTGAAATCACGTCTTGCGAGATCCTCTTCTATCGTTTTAGCATACGTGATACTGTCGGGATGTCTGCCGTCGGCATATCCCGTTTCAGCACGGAATGTTGTGACCTCGGCTGACATATCGCCGTCAAAAATCACCGTCACCGTTCCGAATTTTTTTCCAAGCGTTGCGACCGTTTCATCTTTAAATATTCTTTCCGTTTCCTCAGCATGTGCCGAGGTGGTAATATCATAATCATTAACTTTTCTGCCCATAATGCTGTCACGCACAGCACCGCCGACGATATACGCTTCATACCCGTTATCGTTAAGCCTTTTTAAAATGCGGGCAATCCCTTCGGGAACAAACAATAAATACTCACTCCATTACAGTTACTTTTATAATTTTATCACGTTTTTCCCTTTTTTGTCAACATCAAACGGAAATATTTGAAAAAATATTGAAAATTTTATCATTTAACAAATGTGTGCATAAAAGTAAAGTGCATGCAAAAAAATAATATCGGTATCACTTAACAAAAGAGGTTTTGAAATGAAAGAAAAATTTTCCGAAATCACATCGTGCCTTAAAAAGCCCGCACTGACAGTTCACAGCGAAAACGGCTGTACGATCACTGTGATAGGTATAATACTCGTATTCACTATAATAGCGTTTCATATCATAATGTGCAAAATGCATTCCTTCTGCACAAAATGCAAGATAAAAAAAGCGAAAGAAAACGCCTGCGAGTGCGAATAATTACAAAAGGCAGACTCAACAAAGCGTGATGCTCATGTCGGAGCAATCGCCATAACGAAAAGTTCCCGCAGACCAATCAAACGGTTTGCGGGAACTTTATTTATACGCAGAGGAAACTGCCGCGGCAAAAGCGCCCTTGTGTAAAGGGAGGCTATTTTCTGAACATTATTTTTTCACTTCCGAACATCTTCGTCAGCGCAAACACACCGACACAAGCGTACGCAACATTGGAAGCACTTGCTATAATTATATTCGTGACGTTGACACTGAGGGAAAACACCTCGCTTAAGCAAAGTGAGCTGTTATAAAGCGGTATAAAATACATATATACGGCATTTACGCTTTCGGCATCGGCAATTGATGACAAAAGCCCGACAGCCATCGCAAGCATCATAAAGGGGGTTGCGAACATCTGCGCTTCTTTTACTGTATTTGCATATGTGGAAATGATAGACATCAATGTAATAATAAATATTACACTTGAAAGAATTATCAAAGCTATCATTATGTAATCCTTAACTGTGTACACAGATGAAAGATCAACACCGCTTCCCTCCATAAGCTTCGGCAAGGCAATAAGTGTACCGACAGTACTTGAAGCACCGCTTATCAGGGCAATAATAGAAAGCGAGAATATCTTTCCGAGTGCTATCTTCGTTCTGGAAACAGGTGTTACAAGGAGCGTTGCCATCGTTCCTCTTTCCTTTTCACCCGCAATAGCCTCGGGAGTTATCGCACTTGCACCTGTGAACAGGAGCATCAGAAGAAGCATGGGCATGAGCATTGAATAAAACATCGCCGCAATATCCTCTTGGCTTGCAAGGTCATAAACCGTGTCGGGGTTTGAGTTTACGTCAAATTTATTTGCAAGTGAGCCTTCGTAAGCATCAAGCACGGAATACACCACCGTGTATGCCTGGGAAGAATTTACGGACGAGGAATTATAAAACACCTGAACATCGGGGGCTTTTCCTTGTAAAATATCATAGCTCATTACAGATGCATCGAAGTTTTCGGAGAACATCAGAAGAACATCCGCATAATTCTCTGTAATATCATTTTTAGCATTTTCGATATCCGTGACTTCGGTTATCTCAGCACCGACCGTTTCAAGCATTCCTTTTACGACATCAGAGCCGTTAACGGTAAGCACCACGGGCACATGGTCTTCATCAACCCCAAGTGCATCATCCATAAGTCCGCCCATAAGGCTGTACATCACGTATATAAGAATACCGGGGAGGAAAAGCGTCACTACCATTCGCTTGTCAGTGAGAAAACGGACAAGCTCTTTTTTCATTATTATAAAGATATCTTTCATCTTTCGCCTACCACCTTATCGTAAATTTCAAAGAATTTTTCTTCAAGACTTACACCGCCGCAAAGTGCTTCAAGGCTATCCTGAGCCACCATTTTTCCGTCGATTATGATACCGACGCGGTCACAAAGCTTTTCGGCAAGCGAGAAGATATGGGTTGACAAAATTATCGTTTTTCCGTCTTCCTTCAATTTAACAAGAAAATCTGTTACGACCTTAGCGGTTATAACATCAAGTCCGTTTGTGGGTTCATCAAATATTATTATATCGGGATCATGCGCAAGGGCTACGACAAGCGATGCCTTTTGCTTCATACCCGTCGAAAGGTTGCCGACCTTTACGTGGGCAAAATCATTTATACCGAAGCTGTTAAAAAGCTTTTCTTTTCTTTGTTTTGTCTGTTCATCCGTCATACCGTGAAGCTTTGCGAAGAAGTTGAACATATAGTCAACGGAAAAGAAATCTTCAAGCTTGAGCTCGCTTGTAAGAAATCCTATCTTCCCTCTTACACGTGCGGGATCTTTCGCAACGCTCACCCCATCAACAAGGGCATCGCCCGAGTCGGGCTTGATAAGTGTTGCAAGCATACGAAGCGTTGTTGTTTTTCCTGCTCCGTTTGAGCCTAACAGCCCGTATATTTCGCCTTTTTTCACCGCAAAAGAAATATTATTTGCGGCATGCACCGTTTTTCTTTTTGTTTTTTCCACCTTCTGCTGCTTCGATGAAAGCTTGAAGCTTTTGTCAAGTCCTCTGACATCAATGGCATATTCCGCCGCAGAAGTATTGCTGTTGGTAAATATATTGATCACTGCCTTTCAAACTGTATATATGCAGTATATACAGTTTTGTCGAATTTGTCAAGTGTTTTTAAAAAATATGTTTTTCATAAAATAATAATGCGGATACCGTTTTTGGCATCCGCACATTCGGTTATGTTAGCGACCGATCAAAGACATGCAAATTGCAATGGGAAGCCAAGCAAGTGCAAGTACGCCTATAGCAAGCAATCCACCTATAATTGACATGGTTTTTCTCCTTTCCTATGTAGTCTGTACAGCATCATTATTATAGCACAAGTACAGTATCTTGTCAACACTTCAGAAGTGTCTGTTTTATCATTTAGTCCTATCATTTTTTACATTTCGTATTTTTGGCATAAAAATGGGGCAGGCTCAATTTTAACTTGAGCCTGCCATTTTTATTCACATTTTATCTGCCGATATGCGGACACGTTTCTGGTATTCGTTAAGTGCGAAACACTCCGCATATTCAAATTTACCTTCAAGTCCTCTGATGCGTTTAAGCGCGCAGTAATAATCTTTGTATTTGAAGTCACGGCTGTTGACCGCAAACCAATGTGTGTCAATGGCTTTTTTCCAAAGCTCAAAGCCTTCCTTTGTTACTTCAAAATATGTATGGGGCACAAATCCGTCAGAATCTTCCCAGTTTTCAGCCATAAACGGACCTTGCGCATAATGTGCGGGAAGCTCTCTTTCCACACTGCGCAGTCCTGCCAAAAACTGTGCTTCTCTTACAAGATTACTGCATTTGATGTGGTCACGGTGCATTGAATTTTTCCAATGCGTAAGAAGCTTTGCGGGCTTATATTTTCTTATTATATCACAAAGCATGTATCTTGCCGTGTCATCGTCCTGAAGATCTCCGTCAACGTAAGGAAGCACGACTGCCTCACCGCCGAGCATTTCGGCAAATGCCTTTGCTTCGGCAAGCTTTTGCTCTCTGTATTCAGCAACAGTCAAGTGAGGGGGATTCCCTCTTTCTCCGCCCGTTGCGCCGACAGTTACTATCTTCCATCCCTGCAAGGCAAGCGTTGCAAGCGTGCCGCCGCAAGTAAGCTCGGCGTCGCCTATGTGGCCGCCTATCGCCATTATGCACTTATTTTCCATTTTGTTTTCCCTCTTTTATCGAATATTTTTTCTTACGAAACGAATAAGGTAATATATACCCGCTGTAATCAACGCGCCGCATATAAATCCTGCCATATCTATCTGTACATCTCTTATCTGTCCGCTTCGCTCCGGCACAAATAACTGTATGCTTTCATCAACAACAGCCGTTGTCAGTCCAAGCCCGAAAACATTGAAAAGCTCCGATATCTTCCGTTTGTCCGAAAACAGATAAAGCAGTATAATTTCGGCACCGAGCAAGGCAAATTCCGAAAAATGTCCTATCTTTCTTACATTCACTTCAGTGCCCGTGCTGTCCTCAATAAAATCCACTGCCACTTGTATTTGTTCTGCAAACCAATCGCTTTGCTGTGTGGATTCCTCCCCGTTTTGAAGCGAAAACGAAAATATCACAGCGACAGTAACGACAACCGCGCAACGTAGGAAAAGTACAATATTTTTCAGCGTCATTTCTCCTCTTGCTTATGTATGGGTACGATGGTGCATATTGCTTCTCTTATATCTCCGTCATCACGGAGCACCGCACGCATACCTTCAACTTTTTTCAAAAATTCTTCTGTATCAAATGGAACGGGCTTACCTATATAGATCATTTCGTCCTCTGTTGCCTGAAGCCCTTCTTCGCTCATGAGCAGTTCCTCGTA
>JAZTXA010000133.1:0-6531 GCA_045636245.1 Eubacteriales bacterium
AGCAATATAAAAAAATTACTGCCGTAGACAAACTGAATCTTGAAATCAGACAGGGTGAACTTTTTGCCCTGCTGGGTGTTAACGGCGCAGGAAAAACCACAGCCATAAAAATGCTTTCCTGCCTGACAAAGCCGTCCGACGGAGATGCAGTTGTATGCGGATACAGCATTATAAATGAGGCCGATAAGATAAAACGGCTTATTGGTGTATCCCCTCAGGAAACCGCTGTTGCCCCAAATCTTTCTGTTAAGGAAAATCTGGAACTGATATGCGGTATTCACGGTTTTTCAAAGGAGAAAACCACAGCAAAAATTTCCGAGTTGTCGGAACAGTTTGATTTGAATGATGTTTTAAAAAGAAAAGCAGGCAGATTGTCAGGTGGCTGGCAGCGCCGTGTAAGCATTGCTATGGCACTTATAAGTGAGCCTGAAATACTGTTTCTTGATGAACCCACCCTTGGGCTCGATGTGTTGATCAGAAGTGATCTGTGGGATATTATCAGACTTCTGAAAGGAAAGGTTACGATCATTCTTACAACGCATTATATGGAAGAGGCAGAGGCACTTTCTGACCGTGTTGCCATTATGAAATCCGGAAGGCTTATCGTTTGTGATACTGTCGATAATATCAAAAAAAGTGCCGATACAGACAGCTTTGAACAAGCTTTTGTAAAAATTGTGAAGGGGGTGTAAAAATGAAAATGCTTACATTTGCAAAAAGAAATGTGAAGGAAATACTTCGCGATCCACTCAATTTGGCTTTCGGACTCGGTTTTCCGTTTATCGTTATCATGCTTTTAAGCGCAATACAGGCAAATATTCCCGTATCGCTTTTCGAAATACAGCGTTTGGCACCGGGTATTACGATCTTCGGTCTTTCATTTATGACACTGTTTTCGGCAACACTTATTTCAAAGGACAGAAAAAGCTCGTTTTTGCAACGTCTTTACACTACCCCGCTTACACCGTCTGATTTTATATTCGGGTACACACTCCCGGTAATTCCCATTTCGGTCGTGCAGTGCATTGTTTGTTATATTACGGCGGTAATTCTCGGACTTGATATTACGATAAACATTTCATTTGCTGTCTTGTTTATAATTCCTATATCCTTGCTTTACATTTCGCTCGGACTTCTTTGCGGAAGTGTGTTCAATGACAAACAAGTCGGAGGCATATGCGGTGCTTTGCTTACAAATTTTTCGGCGTGGCTGTCAGGTGTATGGTTTGATCTGGATCTTGTGGGCGGAACATTCAAAAAAATTGCTTATGCACTTCCGTTTGTTCATGCGGTTGAAGTTGAGCGCGCGGTTCTTAACGGAAATTTCAGTGATATTTTTCCGCACATATTTTGGGTGCTCGGTTATGCTGCCGTGATCATTCTGCTGTCGGTATTCTTCTTTTTAAGACAAATGAAAAAACAGTGAGGTGAAGTATGAAGCTTTTATTCAGTGCACTCACAAAATTTATTTTTGGGGTTATTCTTGTCGGAGTGCTTTTGTTTTTGCCTGCAGGTACATTTAATTATTTTAACGGTTGGCTTTTCATCGGACTGCTGTTTATTCCGATGCTTATACTCGGTGCGGTTCTTTTTATTAAGTCCCCCGAGCTGCTTGAAAAGCGGCTTAATTCAAAGGAAAAGGAAAACACTCAAAAAGGCGTTGTAGCAATATCGGGATTATTGTTTATCATCGGTTTTATCATCTCAGGGCTTGATTTTCGCTTTTCATGGTCGAGTGTTCCCGCGCATGCGGTAATTGTCGCAGCTGTCATACTTCTTATTTCTTACGCGCTTTATGCAGAGGTTATGAGAGAAAATGCCTATTTGTCAAGGACAGTCGAAGTGCAGAAAGGACAAAAGGTGGTTGATACGGGACTTTACGGCATTGTACGCCATCCGATGTATGCGGTGACCTTGTGTCTTTTTATATCCATTCCGATTGCACTCGGTTCTTTTTGGGCACTTATTTGTTTTTTGCCTTATATCCCCGTGTTTGTCATCAGAATAAAAAATGAAGAAAAGGTGCTTGAGCGCGGTCTTGACGGTTACCATGAATACAAAAAACGTGTAAAATACAGGCTTATACCGTTTATTTGGTGATTGCGCTGTACTTGTTTTATACACTATAAAAAATATTTTTGTGTTAACTATCTTTTTACAAAATCGTGCAATAAAAAATGGAAAAATCTATTGACAAAAACGTTTGTGTGGTGTATTATACCTAATATAAACACTGCGAAGAAAACGGCAGAAAAAGGTTTTTGCAGAGAGTCGGCGTATGGTGCAAGCCGATAAAACCGATTTCGTGATGCCACATCGTTTCTGAGTGGGAGAGGTGAAATAAAGTAGCTCCTCACGTGAAGCCGCGTTAAGGCAAAGGGCTTTGTGATGAGTCCGAAGTGGCATTTTTTATGCAATTTGAGTGGTACCGCGGATGATTCCGTCTCAAGGTCGTTTAAGGACTTTGGGGCGTTTTTGTTTTTTGCGCCGCTTTGATGACAAAAGCAACGGTCAAATCTTTATGAAAGGTAGATTGAAAAATGGAAAAAACGGATTTGAAAACACAGCTTTCAGAGGTTGCACAGCGAATTAAAACACTTCGCGAAATAATGGGTATATCTGCTGAGGATATGGCAGTAAAGACTGGTGTTTCAATTGAAAACTATCTCAAATACGAAGCGGGCGAACAGGATTTCAGCTTTACCTTTATTTACAAGTGTGCCAATAATCTCCGTGTTGATCCCACGGATCTTATAAAAGGAGAAAGCCCTACGCTTTCAAACTATACACTTACAAGAAACGGCGAAGGACTTCCCATAACGCGCCGTGAGGGTTTTAAATATCTTAACATGGCACCGCTTTTCAAGCAGAAAACCGCAGAGCCCTTTTTTGTGGAAATGCCGTACTCTGCAGAAGATGCCGAAAAGCCTATCAAAACATCCACTCATGAGGGACAGGAGCTTGATATTGTTATCTCCGGTAAAATGAAGGTGCAGATTGGCAATCACACAGAGATACTCGGCGAAGGTGATTCCATATATTATAATTCTTCAGCACCTCATGGCATGGTCTCACTTGATCCAAACGGCACAAAATTCTATGCAATAGTGCTTAAAGGTATACAGCAAAAGGACGAAAAGGACAAGTTTGAGCAGATAGTTTCACAGCGCAAGGCAAGACGTGATGCACACAGAACAAGCGTGGCGGCAAACTTTATCGACACGGTGTGCGATGAAAACGGCGTTTTACAGTCCATTTCATTCAAAGATGAGGACAAATATAATTTTGCATTCGACACAGTTGATGCACTTGCTGAGAAATCTCCCGACAAGCTTGCAATGCTTCATATTTCAAACGATAAGACGGAAAGAAGATTTACCTTTGCCGATATGAAAAAGTATTCGGCAATGACTGCAAATTATTTTGAATCACTCGGAATCAAAAAGGGCGACCGTGTAATGCTCGTTTTAAAGCGTCATTATCAGTTCTGGTTCTCAATTCTTGCACTTCATAAGATAGGCGCCGTAGCAATTCCAGCCACAAACCAGCTTATGCAGCACGATTTTGAATACAGATACAAGGCGGCAAACGTAAACGCTATCGTTTGTACGTCTGACGGCGACGTTGCAAATCAAGCTGAAATGGCGGCTGTCACCACAGCTCCGAACCTTATAAAGATAATTGTCGGCGAAAAACGTACGGGTTGGCTTGACTTCAACGAGGAATTTATAAAGATGTCAGACGTATACGAAAGAAGCGCTGATTCTGCCTGCGGATTTGATCCGATGCTTATGTACTTCACATCTGGTACGACGGGATATCCCAAAATTGCAATTCAAGATTTCCGATATGCAATAGGTCATTACGTTACAGCAAGATATTGGCACAATGTAAACCCCGAAGGCTTGCACTTTACCATATCCGACACGGGCTGGGGCAAGGCTGTGTGGGGCAAACTGTACGGTCAATGGCTGTGCGAAGCGGCAATATTTACGTATGATTTCGATAGATTTGATGCAAACGAGATACTTCCGATGTTTGCAAAATACAATATAACAACATTCTGCGCACCGCCCACGATGTACCGCTTCTTTATTAAAGAAGACCTTTCAAAATTCGATCTTTCAAGCATTGAATATTCCACAACTGCGGGCGAAGCACTCAATGCAGAAGTGTTTGAACAATGGCATCGCGCGACAGGTTTGACGATCATGGAAGGCTTTGGACAGACGGAAACAACACTCAGTGTTTGTAACCTTGTCGGTACAACACCGAAACCCGGTGCTATGGGCAGACCGAGCCCTCAATATGATGTTGACATCGTTGATGAAAACGGAAAATCCTTGCCGGACGGTGAAACGGGCGAAATCGTTATACATACAGATAAAAATATTCCGTGCGGACTGTTTAAAGGTTATTACCTCAACGAAGAAAAAACAAACGAGGTATGGCACGACGGGCTTTACCATACGGGTGACACGGCATGGCGTGACGAGGACGGTTATTTCTGGTATGTCGGAAGAACAGACGATGTTATCAAATCGTCCGGTTACCGCATAGGGCCGTTTGAAATCGAAAGCGTTATTATGGAGCTTCCTTACGTTCTTGAATGTGCTGTTACGGCAGTACCCGACCCGATAAGAGGTCAGGCTATAAAAGCATCAATTGTACTCGTAAAGGGTAAAGAGGGAACGGATGAGCTGAAAAAAGAGATCCAGACATATGTAAAAGAGCATACAGCACCGTATAAATATCCCAGAGTTGTTCAGTTTATGGATTCACTGCCCAAAACCATAAGCGGAAAAATAAAGAGAAACGAACTGAGATAAAATATAATCAAAAAAATAAAATCACCTGTGATGTACAGAAGATGTACAGTGCAGGTGATTTTTTTGCGGATCGTTTTGTTTTGAGAGAGTAGATCCACAGCTGTAAATAACTTTGCGCATTAGTGCGATAAAGCTATTTATAGCCCGAATTGTATCATATATAGCCTGTGTTGTCAAGTATCAAAGGGTATAATAATAAAAAAACTCGGAGAAATTATGGATACTTGTACAGCTGTAAAGAACAGAATACTTCATTTGTGCGGGGAAAAGCAGATGTCGATTTATAAACTTGCCATTGAGTCTGCTGTACCTGCATCTACGATAAAAAATATTTTGTACGGAAAAAGTACAAATCCGGGAATCGTTACGATAAAAATGCTATGCGACGGCTTCGGAATATCACTTATAGATTTTTTCAATACCAATGATTTTGTTTCTCTGGAGCAAGAGATAAAATAATATTTCGTAAATTCAAAATCAACCGATGGAAATTTTAAAGTCGGTTGATTTTTATACTTTAATACAAAAGGAAAAATTTACGTCGAGAAAAATTCATTTTCTAACTTTATTTTTATAGATGTGTTTAGGGTTGACATTTTTATATTTGGGTGATATAATCAAAATGTTAAATATTGATATGACGAGGATATAAAATATGAAACTTGGTATAGTAGGACTTCCTAACGTAGGTAAAAGTACGCTGTTCAATGCGATAACAAAGGCGGGGGCTGAATGTGCAAACTATCCTTTCTGCACGATCGAACCCAATGTGGGTGTTGTTCCTGTTCCGGATTATCGGCTTGACGTGCTTGCCGAAATGTACAATCCGCAGAAGTATACACCCGCAGTTATTGAATTTGTTGATATTGCAGGTCTTGTAAAGGGTGCATCGCACGGTGAAGGTCTCGGAAATAAATTTTTGTCGCACATAAGAGAGGTTGATGCCATCGTCCACGTTGTAAGATGCTTCGAAAACGAAAATATCATACATGTCGAAGGTGATGTTAACTCCATTCGTGACGTTGAAACGATAAATACGGAGCTTATTTTGTCCGATATGGAGATCGTACAAAAGAGAATTGATAAGGACGAAAAGCTTCTTAAAGCGGACAAGTCCATACTTCCCGAAATAGAATTTCTCAAAAAGCTTGCAACACACCTTGACGAAGGCAAAACAGCGCGTTGCATTGAAATGACAGAGGATGAAAAAGAAATAATGGCAACGCTTCCGCTTCTCTCGGCAAAACCCGTAATCTATGCGGCAAATGTTTCCGAGGATGAGGTGTCGGGTGAGCCGCTTGATAACAAAAATTACATCGCGCTCAAAGAATATGCAGAAAGTGAAAATTCGGAGATCATTCCCGTTTGCGCTTCCCTTGAATTTGAAATTGCAGCCCTTGACGACGAGGAAGCAAAAGCATTTTTGGAAGAGCTTGGAATGGGACAAAGCGGACTTGACAGACTTATCAAGGCAAGCTATAAGCTTTTGGGACTCATCAGCTTCTTAACTGCAGGACCCCAGGAAGTACGAGCGTGGACGATCAAAAACGGCACAAAAGCGCCGGGTGCCGCGGGAAAGATACATTCAGACTTTGAACGTGGATTTATAAGAGCTGAAATTGTCGGCTTTGACGATCTTGTTGCTTGCGGAAAAAATATGGCAACGGCAAGAGAAAAAGGACTTATCAGAAGTGAAGGTAAG
>JAZTXA010000134.1:0-15518 GCA_045636245.1 Eubacteriales bacterium
TAGGGCGGGGGCTTGCTCCCGCCGCATCAAACACATTTAAAGATTATACTCGGCGAGGGCGCTTTTACAGATCATTTAATCGCAATAATCCAAAAAGGAGAAACAAAATGAAAAACATAAGAACAGATATGGCATCAGAGCTTCGCGATGAATATATGAAAACGTATGCAAAACAGCACGATGGAGAGCCCGACGGCATCAAATACGAAACAAGCGAATCATGCGGAGTGAAAACAACAAAAATTTCAATATTCAACGAAAACGGCGAAAAAATACTCGGAAAGCCCATTGGAAATTACTATTCAATGTACACGGGCAAGCTGTGGCTGAGCGATTTTGATAAATTCAAGTGTGCCGCAAATGAGCTTGTGAAGATAATATCTTCCCTTTGCGACGTACATTCTCCCGTACTTGTGGCGGGACTTGGAAACAGATATATAACAGCGGATGCAATAGGACCGCTTGCCGTGCACAATGTCGTCGTGTCCCGCCACATAAAGGAATATGAAAGGGGAATTTATGACTCGGCAGGTCTTGGTGACGTGTCTTCGGTAGTGCCCGGTGTGCTTGCGCAAACAGGAATAGAAGCCGCGGAGCAAATAAAAGGAGCGATAAAAATGGTGCATCCATCAACGGTCATTTTAATTGATGCGCTTGCTTGCAGGAACCTGTCTTCCCTTGCGCAGACAGTGCAGGTAACCGACACGGGCATATGCCCCGGAAGCGGTGTCGGAAACGACAGAGGTGAGCTTTCAGAGAAAATATTCGGTGTAAAAACAATCTGCATCGGTATCCCTACGGTAATTGACACACGCACGCTTTTACGTGATGCACTCGAAAATTGCGCAAATATGCCCGAAGACACCGTTGATTCGCTTATAAACTGCGCTTACAAGGACAAAGGAAGCTATGTTTGCCCGAAGGACTGCGATGTGGCGGTTGACGAAATGGCACGTCTTGCAGGCTATGCCGTCAACAAAGCCTTTCACAGAAGCCTGACCTACGAGGAAATGATGTATATGTAAAAAACGGGCACATGCCCGTTTTTATCTATTCTCTATTCTCTATTATCTATTATCTAAACAAAACGGGTTTCAAACGGCGGGAGATAACCCCCGCCCTACGGTGGCGCGTTGGATATGATAAATAAAAGAGGTCGGCTCATTTAAGGAAATATATAGGACATGTTGTAGTACCTTATTTCATCTGAATCTTTACAGTACGGGCGCCATGCCTGCCCCCCCACAGTTGACGAAGTCAACTGCCCGCAGGCAAATGGCGCATATTTCCTTCGGAAATATATAATGTAAAGTTTTAGATGTTACAGCATACTACAGGAAAAATATTCAAAAAATATACAAGCTGACTCATCTCGGAAACAATTTTCCGTAAATGAGCCAGCCCATTTGTTCCACGTGGAACAATATAAATTTAAATTCTAAAAATCAACTCTTTTACCACGTCATTATAAGCTTCGGCGGCTTTGCTTCGGCGGTCGTAATACTGTATAGGCTCGCCATAGCTGGGCGCTTCGGAAATGCGCACGCTTCTCGGTATCATCGTCTTAAACAGCTTATCGGAATAATACTTTTTAAGCTCGTGCAATACCTCCGCGGACAGATTTAATCTGCCATTATACATCGTGATAAGTATTCCCGAAAGGTCAATGGCGGGATTGAAGCGCTTTTTAACCTCCCTTATCGTTATCATAAGCTGTGTAAGCCCTTCAAGGGAGAAATATTCGCACAGCATGGGAACAACAACACCGTTTGAAGCGACAAGCGCGTTAAGCGTCAACAGCCCCAAAGACGGCGGACAGTCAACGAGTATGTAATCATACTTATCCAATATCTTTTCCATTGCCGTTTTAAAACGGTTTTCGCGGTTATCGGCATCCACCAGCTCAAACTCCGCGCCCGCAAGCGTGATGTTTGACGGCAAAATGTCTAAATTCTCAAATTTTGTCTTTACAATTGCACTTTCCGCGTCCGCACGTGATATAAGTATATCATATGACGATGTTTTTATCTGTTTTTTGTTTATTCCGACTCCGCTTGTGGTATTTCCCTGCGGATCAAGGTCAACAAGCAGTGTCCTTTTGCCAATCTGCCCGAGGCCTGCGGCGATATTTATCGCCGAGGTGGACTTGCCGACACCGCCCTTCTGGTTTGCAAGCGATATGATCTTTCCCATTATTTTTTACCTTTTTTGATTATCTTTTTCGGGCATTTATCAGCGCACTTGCCACAGTGTGTACATTTCGTGTAATCTATTTCAGCGACGTTATCCGTGACCTTGATAGCACCCATCTCACACTCTTTTTCGCACAGCTTACATCCGATACAGCCGACATCGCAGTACGTTCTTGTAACTGCGCCCTTATCAAGTGACGAACAGCCGACATGATACTGTGAATCAAACGGCACCAGCTTTATAATGCCCTTGGGACAAAATGCGGCGCAAACACCGCAGCCTGTGCATTTTTCGTAGTCAACGACTGCCACATTGTCAACCACCTTTATTGCACCGAACTTACAGTGCTTCACACATGAGCCGAGACCGACACAGCCATTCGGACACATTCTGTCACCGCAGCCGAGCTTGACGGCGGCATTACAGTCAGGCTCACCCTCGTAAATATACTTTTTCGTTGCCTTGCCCGTAACGCCCGAGCACATGACCTGCGCTCTCATTCTCACAGGCTCTTCAGCTTCAACGCCCATAATTTCGGCAATTTTTTCCGCCGCTTCAAGTCCGCCGACGGGGCAGGCATTTGTTTTAGCTTCGCCTTTTACAATTCTTTCGGCAAGGTCGCCGCAGCCTGCAAAGCCGCATCCGCCGCAGTTGGCACCGGGCAGGCACTGTTGCACCTGCTCTATCCTCGGGTCGCTGTCAACATGGAAGACCTTTGAGGCAATTGACAGAAGGACGCCGAACAATACACCGAGCCCGACAAAACATAAGAAAGCATATAAAATGTTCATTTGTTACCTCCTTATGTAAAGCTGATTCCCGAAAAACCGGAAAATACCATGGCAATAAGTCCCGCCGCGATAAGCGCAATAGGCGTACCCTTGAAAGATTCGGGCACATCCGCATATTTCAGCTTCTCACGCACACCCGCGAATATCAGCACGGCAACAGTAAAGCCGACAGCCGCTGAAAATCCGAACACAACAGACTCAATAAACGAATAGTCATTTGTGATATTGAGAAGTGCCGCACCCAAAACAGCGCAGTTTGTTGTGATAAGGGGCAAAAAGATGCCGAGCGATGAATAAAGCGCGGGGACATTTTTCTTCAAAAACATCTCGATAAACTGTACAAGCGACGCGATAATAAGAATAAATGCGATAGTCTGCAGATATTCAAGTCCAAGCGGAACAAGCATAAAGTGGTACACCACCCACGTCACCGCAGAGGAAAGCGTCATAACGAATATTACCGCAAAGCCCATGCCGACAGATTTATCTATCTTATCGGATACGCCGAGGAAGGGGCAGATACCCATGAACTTTATGAATATAAAGTTTTCGGTAAGAATTGCCGCAAGCATTATCATAAGTATTTCAGTCATTATACAGCTACCTCCTCACCGTTTTTTTCTTCCTTTTTCTTTTTATCGATCGTCTTGCGTATTTTCTGCACCGCCGCGATAACTGCACCGAGCGTTAAGAACGCACCAGGAGCCATTATGAATATCGTTGCGTGGAACGCTTCGGGAAGCAAAGCGACACCGAATACGGAGCCTGCGCCGAGCAATTCTCTGACACAGCCGAGTATCAGAAGCGCACCCGTAAAGCCAAGCCCCGTCGCAACACCGTCAATAAACGATGCGAAAACGGAGTTTTTCGATGCAAACGCTTCAGCCCTTGCCAAAATAATGCAGTTTACAACGATAAGCGGAATAAATATTCCGAGGGCATTGTAAAGGTCAACAAGATACGCTTTCATCAAAAGCTCAATTGCCGTTACCGCACCCGAAATTATTACAATATACGATGCAATACGCACTTGATTTGGAATTATTTTCCTTAAAAGGGATATTATAACATTTGACAGTATCAATACCGCCGTTGCCGCAAGCCCCATGCCGAGGGCATTTTTCGCACTCGTTGTCGTGGCAAGCGTCGGACACATGCCGAGCACCTGAATAAGTGTCGGATTGTTGAGTATGGCGGCTTCTTTAAATTGCTTGAGTATCTTATTCATCATGCCGCCTCCTTTGTGTTACCTGAAATAAGTGTTTCGACCGTCTTCAAGCAGATATCGATTCCCTCCTGCACGCCCTTTGATGAAATCGTGGCACCGGATATAATATCTGCCGACTCACCGAGGGAAAGTCCACAGAAGCCATCAATATATTCTTGCTTTGTGATATTCTGACCGAGTCCGGGCGTTTCGGATGATGCCGAAACGATAACAACGGAGATTATCTTTTTGTCTTCGCCCACACCGACCATCATATTGATACCGTCAGCGCCGTAGCCCTTTGCCGTTATATCAACAGCATAGCCCGATGTGTTGCCCGTAACCTTATAAACAGCGTTTATTTTTTCGTCAAATTCGCCGTCAAGTGCTGTTTTTTCGGTATGATCGGGGAAAATTTCGGAAATTGCAGTCTGTATCTTAAGTTCGTTGTTTTTTGCGATAGTGTCCTTTGTCAGAGCGTAAACGCCTGCGACAAGCAAGGATATAACAGCACAGATGCACGTCAGCACCAAGACTGTGCGGACGGGTGAAAAGGTTTTGCTTTCCATTACTTTGCACCTCCGTCAGCCGTTTTTTTCGCCTTTATTTTACCGAAAGGTCTCGGACGTGTGAACTTGTCGATGTACCACACAAGCAGGTTCATAACGAGTATAGCAAACGATACACCCTCGTTGAAGCCCGCAAAAAATCTGATAAACACGGTGATAGCACCGCATCCGACACCGTATATGATGCGTCCTGTGGGGTTGACGGGGCATGTGGCATAATCCGTTGCCATAAACCACGCACCGAGGAAAAGACCGCCCGAAAGAACAGAATATATCATAAACGACACGGCATCTGCGGACTGCGGGGCAAATGTATACGTAAGAAACGCAACTGTACCGATAAACGATACGGGGATGTGCCATGTGATAACACGGCGGAACAGCATCAAAAGTCCGCCGACAAGCAGCAGCATACAGGAAATTTCACCGATACAGCCTGCTTTATCGCCGATAAATGCCTGAACGATGTCGAGATTTATCGTGCTGAGGTTTCCGCTTTTTAAGGACGAAAGCGGGGTGGCGGATGCAACTATGTCACTCTGCTTTGCGAATATCGGCACCCAGCCGGGGGCAGTATATGTCGCCATCGGCTTCGGCCATGCCATAAACAAAAATACTCTTGCCGCCAAAGCGGGGTTTAAAAAGTTCTTACCTATACCGCCAAAAAGCTGTTTTACAACAACAATAGCGAAAACACCGCCGACAACGACCAAATAATACGGAATTGCCGGGGGTAGGTTAAATGCAAGTATAACACCCGTGACAGCGGCGGATAAGTCATTTACGGTGATGCGCTTTTTCATAAGCTTTTCATATAAAAATTCCGATGTCACGCAGGTAATCACGCTCAAAAGCGTTACAACAGGCACACGCATACCGTATATGTAAATGCCCCACACAAGGGCGGGAAGCAGCGCAATAAGCACTGTAAGCATCACTGACTGTGTAGTCGAGGACGCTCTTACATGCGGGGACGATGACACGGTGAGATATTCGGGCATCGTTATTTTCGGACGCTTCGGCTCACGGTCATCTGTAATTATAATGTTATCTGTATCCATATCCGTTATTCCTTTCATTTCATTGCCCTTACCCGAACCTTGGCAGAACGGATAAGCTGAACTATGGGAACAGCACCGGGACAGCCGTAGGTACAGCTTCCGCATTCAACACAGCTCATTATATCGTATTTTTTACATTCTTCAAAATCATCCGCGCGGGTGAACATCGCAAGATAACTCGGATAAAGGTGCATCGGACACGCTGAAACACACTTTCCGCAGTGTATACACACACCGTCGGAATTGTACGGCGCCGCCGTATCGTCTGACAGTATCAGGACAGCCGATGTTCCCTTCGTTACGCTTCCGTATATATCCCACTGTGCCATACCCATCATAGGGCCGCCGTTTATTATCTTCTTGGGTGTCTTGCGAAGACCTCCGCAAAAGTCGATAAGATCCATATACGATGCGCCGATGGGTGCAATTACGTTCTTCGGCCTTGCCACACAGTCCCCGTCAACGGTCACTATCCTTTCGATAAGCGGCATCCCCTCGGTCAGCGCACGGTAAACGGAATAACACGTTTCGGCATTGAACACGATGCATCCGACATCTGCGGGAAGCTTGCCCGTAGGTACTTCAATATGCTTCAAGGCATATATAAGCTGACGTTCATCGCCCTGCGGATATTTCGTTTTCATAATGCGGATGTTGAACATCGACTCGTTTTTCTCGCCGAGCTCTCTTTCCATTATCGCCGCGGCATCCATTTTGTTGTCTTCAATGGCGATATCGCATGTGCGCAGTCCCAGCGCACGCATAAGGATAACAGCGCCGCCGATTATGCCCGCGGGGTTTTCAACCATAAGCCTGTGGTTGGCGCAAATGTACGGCTCACACTCACAGCAGTTGATTATCATCGTGTGCACCTTGCCTGCCGCCGAGGCAATTTTCGCATACGTAGGGAACGTCGCACCGCCCATACCCGAAATACCTGCACGGCGCACGGCTTCAATTATCTCTTCGGGCGTAAGCTCCTTTATTGTTTTTTCAACGGGCACAATGTCGGGGCAAAGCGTATCTTTAAAATCGTTTTCAATAACGATATTTTCAATAACCCTGTCATCGGGCATTCTTTTTGATATTATCTGCTTGACAGTACCCGACACACTTGCGTGCACAGGTACGCCGAGGGCATTTTCCACCTCACCTATGACCTGCCCCTTTGTAACAGCATCTCCGGGCTTTACCACTGCCTTACAAGGCGCACCGATGTGCTGTGAAAGCGGAATGCTTACAAGTGCGGGCGGTGTCATCCGCGCAAGCCGCAGATCCTTTGTATTTTTATTTTCTTTCGGATGTATTCCTCCGATAAATGTAAAAGCCATATAAATACCGAGCCTTCCATATAATATACCGATTCTATTGTATCACTATATTATAAATAATGCAAGAAATAATATAAAATTATTAAAAAATCTTTTTCCTTAATCGCAAATATGTTTTATATGCAAAAAAATGTTTTTGTTCATTTCATACGGGATGTCGAGGGCGCCATCCACTACAAGGTTTTGTACATTCAAGCACCACCGAAGTTTTAAACCAATTTTGCTTATTTAATGTTCGGTGAAGGAATAAAATAATTGATTATTATCTTGCCAAACGGAAACGTTTATGATATAATCATACCCGACACTTTTTGAAGGGAATGATTTTTTGTGCTTCAGCGTTCATTCAGCACATACAGTATAAAGGATATACCCATAAGACTTGCGGGCATTGTAAGAGAATCCATTGTTGACGGCCCCGGCTTGCGCTTTGTAGTATTCGTTCAAGGCTGTCCGCACAAATGTGAGGGGTGCCACAATCCCGAAACGCATGATTTTTCGGGCGGTTCTATGACGACGACAGCGAAAATATGGGCACAAATCGAAAAAAATCCGATGATAAAGGGCGTTACCTTTTCGGGCGGTGAGCCGTTTTGCCAGGCACAGGAGCTTGCCGAGATCGGAAAAGCCGCAAGAGATAAGGGGCTTCACGTAATGACATATTCGGGCTTTACTTACGACGTGCTTTTAAAAAAGGCAGAGGAAGACGAGGGAGTCAAAGCGCTTTTAGCTGTCACAAATTACCTCGTTGACGGCCCGTTTGTGCTGTCACAGCGTGATTTGTCACTGAAATACAGAGGAAGCAAAAATCAGCGTGTGCTTGATATTACCTGCTACCCCAATTCCTACCTTGCGGAAGAATTATATAAATGATCGATCATCATCCCGTATAAAATAGGGTTAAACGCCTTCCGTAGGGGCGTGCATCGCACGTCAGTATTAAACGCCTTCTCCCGGTCACTTGACGAAGTCAAGTGATGGGAGACAGGGTGGACCAACGAGATTACACAACAAGTTGTGTAACTCGCGGTGGATGAGGTGTTAATAAAACGGGTTTAAAACAGCGGGAGATAAACCCCCGCCCTACGTCACAACGCCCAAATGAATAAAATCCATATTTCCGTCAGGAAATATGTGCGCTTTCGCCTGTGGCGGTTGACGGTGTCAAACACATCAGTTTGCAAACTGATGTGGTTGGGGGTTGCAGGCGAGCGCACCGTCACCACGCCCGAATTAAATGAGCAAAAAAACAACCCGACCGTGAGGTCGGGTTGGGTAAGAATTCTATTATTCTTCTGCGTTCTTCATTGCTGCGAAACATTCGCTGCAGTAAACGGGTCTGTCGTTGCTAGGCTGGAAGGGAATTTTTGCTTCGCCTCCGCACTTAGCGCAAACAGCTGTGTGGAATTCTCTGGGGGGCTTGCCTGCATTTTTTCTTGCATCACGGCATGTTTTGCATCTCTGCGGTTCGTTCTGGAAACCTCTTTCTGCATAAAAAGCCTGTTCTCCCGCTGTGAAAACAAATTCTTCTCCACAGTCCTTACAAACCAGTTTCTTGTCTTCGTACATGATTGCTACCTCGCTTTAATTTGGATAAAAAATATTTTTCGCCCCCGGACGGACTTTGACCGCCACCTCTGAAAATCAACGCTCTGCTTAAGCTACCGGGACATATTATATGCTTTTTTTAAGTTTGTTTTTCGCGCGTGTCATTGCATTGTGTACAGATTTTTCCGAAACACTGAGGATCGCCGCCGCCTCAGGAACAGATGCACCCTTTGCCATAAGCGAAAAAACACTGTACTCGTAATCCGTAAGGGATGCACGGATCTTTTTTTGGAGCTGTTCGACCTCTTCCTCTGAAATAAGAAGCTCCAAGGGGCTGTCCACCGTG
The DNA here is from genome assembly GCA_045636245.1 of Eubacteriales bacterium. Lineage (GTDB taxonomy): Bacteria > Bacillota > Clostridia > Oscillospirales > CAG-272 > RGIG7213. The sequence goes on from JAZTXA010000134.1 coordinate 9,047, forward strand.
GGAAGTACCGAGGAATCAATAAGCTCCTCAAGTGTTTCTTCCTTAACGATTGCTTTTTTTACCGACATACGGCGCAAAAAGGATATGAGTCTGTTTTTGATACATATCTTCGCGTAAAGCCCGAAGGTCGTATTCTTACCCTCGGTATACGACATAACGGCATTGTAAAGGGCGATGCTTGCTTCCTGCATAAGATCGTCAATGCCGGCATCTGCTGAAATATCATCGGAATAAAACTGTGTGGCAAGGGATGTCATCAGCGGAGAATATACCTCAAGCAATCTTCCGAAGGCATCCGTATCTCCGTGCTTTGCCAGGGTGATGTCCGACGATTGTTCCATGTGCCCTTGACCCCCTGTTTCCGCTATATTAGGAATCGTACAATTACTACCAATATCATTATAACATCTTTTTTAGAAATGTCAATAGAAATTAAAAAAAAATTTACTAAATTCACGGTAAAATATTGAATATTTAGCGATAAATATGGTAAAATCATACCGTAAAAAGCAATTTACATATTTTTAGCGAAAGGACATACCGATTTTGAAACTTAAAGAACCTGCAGATATAAAACTTTACATCCTGACTCTTATGCTTTATGTTGACTACCCGCTTCGGTATTCACAGATAAACGACATTGTTGTACAGGATGAATTTGTAAGTAATTTTGATTTTATCGACCAATTTGAAGAATTAAAGGAAGCGGGCTTTGTCAGAAGCACATCCCCCGATATGTATGAGATAACCGAAACGGGTGAGTTTATTGCAAGAACACTCAAGGGTGACATCTCGGGATACATCAGGGAAAAAGGCATCCGTCATGCAATACAGCTTTTGTCGTTTGAAAAAAGCAAGACAAAGATAAAAACTGAGCTTTCACCGGGTGACGGCGACACAGTCGATCTGACACTGCAAATTTCGCGCCGCGGACAGAGGGTTATTTCCGTCACGGTAAACGCCGAAACGGATTTTCAGGCAAAGAGAATGGAAAGATCGTTCACGGAAAATCCGGAGCATCTTTATAAATTCATATACTCATTTCTCATGGGCGAGGGCGGGTATTAACATTTAGCCATAATTCAGCGCAGCTATTTCGCCTTCGATGAGTGATATTTCCAAGCGAATACAATATCACTGTCGCTTGCGGCGATACAAATTGAGAACACGCGCTGTTCGCCCTCTCAATGTTTGTAGAAATATACACCGATGCTATTGTAATCAAAACTTTGGCATCTCGGTGTTTTTTCTTTTTTAACTCATCCATTCCGTTATACAACAAAATCGGCAGAGAAGCAATATCTCTGCCGAAATTTGTAAAAATCCTTATGAGAAGCCCATAAAAGCTGACCTTTTATATTACGCTTCAACGATATAATTCCATCTGCTTGCAATTTCCTGCGTCATTAATTCGCCGAATTTTTCAGAATCGAGTATAAGTTCTCTTTTATAGTCATGGAAAAAGAAAAATTCACCGCATCCGCCATTGAAGCCGAGCTGAAATTCAAGCTCATCACGAAAATACGGAAATGCAAGCTTCAATTTTTCGTCAACTGCCCAGATAACAGACGAATCGTTTTTTGAAATACAGTCAATTATCCACGCCTCTTCTTCCTCAAACCACTCCCAGAATGCTTTTGCCGCATCCTTATTCATTCTCTTTTTCGTTAAAAATGAAAACATAGCCACTTCCCCCTTCCGAAATAACAGCTTAAAATACGGAAATATACTGTTTATTTATTAATGAATTTTACGGCTGTTCCGTATGCGATCACTTCCGCTGCGCCCTGCATAACCGCAGAAGAAGCGTAACGAATGTTTACAATGGCATCCGCACCGAGAGCCTCAGCCTCTGCCACCATTCTTTTTGTTGCAAGCGCACGTGCATCGTTCATCATTTCGTTATATGCCTTAAGCTCCCCTCCGACAAGCGTTTTGAAGCTTTGCGTGATATCCTTCCCGATATGCTTTGACTGAATTGTGCTTCCTTTAACCAAAGAGAGCATCTGCAGCTCTTTTCCGCTTATGTAATCAGTATTTACCAATATCATCTTCTTCGCCCTTCCTTATCTCTTTTATTCTTTCTATGCACACCGAAACGGTGACTGCTGCAAAAACAAGAGGAACTATCCCCAAAATATACTTCCAGATGCTGTCACCGAGAAGAAAGATAAAAAAACCAAAATAAACAACGTAGTATAATATCATTATCACGGTAATAACAATCGGTGCTATAAACTTCTTTTTATTCTTATTCACTTTTTTCACCTTTTATCTTCAATATGATTATAACATATATAAAGCAAAAATGCAACATTTTTTTCAGTGCGTTTTTGTAGTGCCTATTTTATACGCACGTATCCCGTTTTTTCGATAAGGCTCTGCCCTTCCTCGGACAAAATCCAATCGATCAAAACAGGGATATTTTCATTTGTGTTATCAGCGCGGTACACAGCGTAAAACTGCGTTGCAATCGGATATGTGCGCGCTCTTATGTTCTCTGCACTCGGATAAACACCGTCAAGCGACAGCATCTTAACCGCATCATTTTCAACGATGCCGTCCATATAATAACGGAATGAAAATCCGATAGATGCACCAGTAATGGCAAACGGAGATTTTCTGCCCGTTTTATACTCACCCATAAACTCTTCAAACGCTGTCTGACTTCCGCTTCCTTCAAGCCTTGTCACGGGATTGATGATACGGTCAGCGCCGCCGACATCTTTCCAATTTGTATATTCACACGAATATATTTTTCTTATCTGCTCCGTTGTGAGGCTGTCAACGGGGTTGTTTTTGTTAACAAAGAACACGAACCCTTCAAGTCCTATAGGCACGTATACAAGCTCAACGCCTTTATCCTTTGCGTATTGCTTCTGCTCCTCGGACGGTGCGGCGCAAAATAATATATCCGTTTCACCGTCAACTATCGCCTGATATCCTCTGACGGTATTTTTATATTGCATTACGCTGTCTTTTGCAAAATTTTCCCCATAATAATTATCGTCGGAAAACTCACCGCCCTCATAAGTCACACATCCCTCGGGGTAAACGCTGTCGATGACGGCTGCGTACACGGGAACGAGTGCCGCGGCACCGTCAAGCACGGGCAAATTGTCGGTAAGCTTTAAGGAAGACTCTATCTTCGGAAGCTCTGAGCCCTCCCGGTGCGGCAAATAGCTTCCCACATCTATCATCTGCGCCTGCATCGCACCGCTGAAATTATTGGAAAGTCTGCGTGTAAAAAGCTGATACATACTGATATTAAACGATGCAAAAAGCGCTATGACCAATACTATCGTAATAATCTGTTTTGCAAGCTTCATCACCACAGCTCCCGTCCGATAAAATAGATTACAGAGCAGTGGTTATACGCGTAAATATCGTAAGCAAAATGCACCGCGGTCAAGGCAAGGCAAACACCTATGACCGATAAGAGAACGATTTTAAAAGTTCGGTCCTTCATTTGCACCTCACATAAACGCAACAGCTAAATAAAGTAATACCGTCAACCCTGTCAGAATTACCAGAAGAACACCAACGATGACGGATAAAATCACAAGCATCGTCTTTCTTGACGTCATTTCCTCATCGGAAAACGTATTGGGGCTTTTTTTATTTTTCCGCTTCGCCGAAACGTATCGGTAAACACTGATAACGAACAAAACAAGCGACACTGTCGGTATACCGAAAAAAAGCGCGCTGAATATTATCTCTGCCAAAATAATCACCTCTGATGTAAAATTGCTTTTTAATTTTGCCTCGCGATTCAATTATATCATACGGTTTCTTAAAAACAAATAGTAAAATACATTAAGATTTTTTTAATAAAGACACCGCACCGTATGTTAAACAAATCTGTATACTATAAATAAAGGATCTTACTTTTTTCCCTTTTGCGCTTCAATTCCACCGATACAAAAAAGCCGACACACAGCGCTATTTGCACAGCCGTGGATATCGGAGTTGCAAGTCCGATGCGAAACAGCGATACAGGCACAATCTTGCTCATTATAAAGGAAACGGGAAGTCTGAAACATATACCGCCTATAATACCCTGTATCATAACAAATGCGGTATTGCCGCAACCGTTAAAATATCCCATAAAGCAGAACAGGAAGGCAGTAAGCACGCAGTCTATGGCATAGGCCTTCAGATATTCGGCGGCAGGCGCGATAATAGATGCATCCGATGCAAATATTCCCGAAAGGATATCGCCGTGAAAGAACGAAAAATATCCGACAGCAATTCCGACTGTCAAAGAGGATGCAATTCCGTACCACAAGGCCTTTTTAGCGCGGTCGTATCTTTCCGCGCCAATATTCTGGGCAACAAAAGCCGACATCGACTGCATAAATGCTGACGGAATAAGCATGATGAATGCGCAGACCCTTTCGGCAACACCGATGCCTGCCGATTCATTAAGACCGAGATTATTGACTATCGCAAGAATGGCAAGAAATGAAATGCTTACAAGCAAATCCTGAAAGGCAATCGGTATTCCCAAGCGCACAATGCGTTTAATATGAACAGTGTCGGGGCGCAGATATTTTAAGGAAAAATCAAACGGAAGCTTGCGTTTTTTTATAACGAGCAACGATAAAACAACACTCATCGCCTGCGCAAAAACAGTTGCCAAAGCGGCACCTACAGCACCCATATGAAATACCGCAACAAGCAGTAAGTCACCGAAAATGTTTAAAACGCAGGCAATTGCCACCGTTATCAGCGGTATTTTGGAATCCCCGATCCCTCTGAATATACTGCCAACTAAATTATACGCAACGATAAACAGCGTTCCGCCGGAGCAAATTGCAACGTACCTCACAGTGTTATCAAAAGCGGCAACGGGTGCATTCATGATCCTTGTCAAAGCGGAAGAGGCAAATACCATTACAACCGTCATAATTAAGGAAACAATAAAAAACAGACTGATACCGCTTCCGATTATCTGCCCTGCTTCTTCCCGTCTGCCCGCGCCTATCCTTCCGCCGACATATACGGTCAATCCCATTGCAAGACCGGTAATTACGACTGTAAGCGTCATCATGATCTGGCTTCCCGTTGACACCGCCGATACAAACACATCCGCCATGTCACCGCCGAACTGCCCGACTATAAGTAAATCAACCGCACCGTATGTTGCCTGCAAAAACAGTGCCAACAAAACGGGCACGGCAAAGCGTATAAGAGGTGAAAAAATCTTCCCCTCAGTAAAATTTTGCGCCTTATCCATAAAAAATCTCCTTATTTAAACAGCAAAACACTTTCAAGCTTTTTAAACCTTATTATAGCATTTTTGTTTAAATAAATCAATACAAAAAAATCCGCACGAGATATTCAGGCGGATAATTTTTTTATCGGAACTTCTTGAGTTGCCATACCCTTAATTTCCGCAGGAAATATGCGCCGTCCCGCCTGTGGCAGTTGACTTCGTCAACTGAGGGGGGCAGGCGGAGGCGCACGGAATACAAAATGATGAATTTAAGCCTTCAGATCTTACATCGCACTGCACATATCTTTGATAACTGTTAAAAAAATCATTATTCAATCCCGTTTTCAACACTCATTGGTAACGTACATCAAATGATAGCGTAATTGAACAAGCAGCCTATGACGCAGTACGCAAAAGAGAGAATTTAACTCAAACTTGTTTTTGATATTATTTCATTGTAACATTCAGGGGACGAGTCACCGCTGATATAGTATGTAACACCGTTGATCTCCGTTATATCCATACCACACTTTACAATACTTCCATCCGAATATTCAAATTCAACATAAATTGTATTCGTGCCGGGCGGAACTACCTCCGGAGCTTTCCTGTCACTATCGACTTTAAACGAATTGAGCCAAGTTATAATTTCATCTAAATGTTCATCCGGAACATCACTGCCTATGCCGTAGCCATAATATGCATAGAAGGTGATACGTTCAACATTGTCAGTTTTGAAAACCGACGTGCTGTTTTCTGTAGGCTCGTCTGTTTCTGCGTGGCTGTTGTCCGATGTAATTTCATCTGAAGAAACGGCGGATGTTGTTTCGGTTGTAACACTTGCTTCGGTAGAAATATCGTCGGTTACGGAAACATCTGTTTGATCGGTAAGGTCTTCTGTTGTAAAAATACTGTTTACGGTTGTGACGTCTGTTCGATCTGCTGTGATGTTATTTTGCTGTATTTCGTCTTTGTCACAAGCAACAAATGACAAAAGCAATACTGTGCACAGGATAACTGTCGAAAACTTTTTAAACATTTTTCAATCTCCTTTTCTGCTATAATATAGCATACAACAAACACTTTTGCAAGGCTTTGAGCGTAAAAAACGACCTCATAGAATTTCTTCTACAAGGTCGTAATTTTATTTTGTTTTGCCTTTCGTGTTATAAGGCGTTTTGCCTTTTCACAAAAGTGTTGTCGAGTAACGTTATTTTATCGTATGGGGCAAAAAATCGTATTCTCACGGCAAAA
>JAZTXA010000135.1:0-31708 GCA_045636245.1 Eubacteriales bacterium
TAAGACCGCTTGGCCTCCGACTTTGTAAATCCGCCTCACGTAAATGTGGGGCGGTTTTATATTATTTTTAAAATTCACACCGCAAGGCAGTGTGCACCCCTTTGCCCGTGGCAGTTGACAAAGTCAACTGTGGGGGCGGGCACGGGGTGCTTGATTTAAATATATCGTTTTGTATTATGAGTTTTGAAGACAAAAATCGTTATCATGTAAATAATTTCTATTTAAAGTACAGTTTTTCGCACCCGTGTTTTTACATATTTTAAAATCTGTCTACAGAAGTATTAGGGATTACTGTATCATTATTTATTTTTTTCTGATAAAATATTATATTAAGGCTATAAAAAGATATGAATATAAGAAAGGTGATAATTTTTAAATGCTTCAACTTAAGAAGATAAAAAAGGACTATCCCGTAGGTGACGGTGTTGTCCATGCGCTTAAGGGTGTTGATTTGTGCTTTGGAAAAAGCGAATTTGTTTCCATACTCGGCCCGTCGGGATGCGGAAAAACAACACTTCTGAATATAATCGGCGGTCTTGACGGATACACAGACGGCGACCTTATCATAAACGGAAGGTCAACGAAGGATTACAAGGACAGAGATTGGGACGCCTACCGCAATCACTCCATAGGCTTTGTTTTTCAAAGCTATAACTTGATTCCGCACCAGTCTGTTTTACAGAACGTAGAGCTTGCGCTGTCACTTTCGGGTGTCAGTAAAGCAGAAAGACGACAGAGGGCAAAGGATGCTTTGAAGCTCGTCGGACTTGAATCACAGTACAACAAAAAACCCGGCGAGATGTCCGGCGGTCAGATGCAGCGTGTGGCAATTGCAAGAGCCATTGTCAACAATCCCGATATAATTCTTGCCGATGAGCCGACAGGTGCACTTGATACGGAAACAAGTCTTCAGGTAATGGAGATACTTAAAGAAATATCAAAAGAGCGTCTGGTCATAATGGTAACACACAACCCCGAGCTTGCAGAAAAATACTCAACACGTATTATCCGCATGCTTGACGGTCAGATCACAGGCGACACAATGCCCGCAGAACCTGAAAACGCAACAGAACAAAAGGTCAATGCGAATAAAGAAAAAAAGCCGTCAATGTCATTTGCAACGTCTTTTTCGCTTTCCTTGAAAAACCTTTTTACAAAAAAAGGAAGAACGATACTTACATCATTTGCGGGAAGCATCGGAATTATAGGTATTGCCGTTATTCTTGCCGTTTCACAGGGCATGACCGCATACATCGACACGGTGCAGGAGGATACCCTTTCTTCTTATCCGCTTATGCTTGAAGCACAGCATATGGATTTCGGCACTATTCTGAGCACATTTGTTGGCACAGCGCAGTCGATAGAAAAACATGATAACGATGCGGTTTACCAAAAAGCGATGATGTATGACCTGCTCAACGCTCTTAACAATATGGAAGAGTCCGAAAACGATCTTGCATCATTCAAGACGTATGTAGAAAAAGAAAAAAATAACAAAGACAGCAAGCTGTATACTTCACTCAGCGGCATACAGTATTCCTACGGCCTTGACATGCTGATATATACTGAAAGCGCTGACGGAGATATAATACGTTCTGATTCAAACACGATAATGCAGGATCTTATGGTCGAGCTGTTCGGTATGGATATGTCAAACATGATGGGTATGGCATCGTCCGGCGGAGGTCTTATGTCTATGTCGTCATCGAACATGTCGTCCGTCACCATGTGGCAGGAAATGCTTCCCGGTGAAAACGGTAAGCCTGTAAGCGAACTGCTTGAAAAGCAGTACGATGTTGTATACGGAAGCTGGCCTGATGAATACAACGAGGTAGTTCTCGTACTTGATGAATTCAACGAACTTGACGACTTCACCCTTTATGCCCTCGGTCTTAAACCGAAGTCCGATATAGATGCAATAATGGATTCTGTCATAAACGGTACAGAAATCAAGATCGAAAGCCGCAAGTGGACATATGAAGAAATATGCTCCATGGAGTACAAGACAATACTTAATTCCGACTGCTTCAAATATGATGAAGCAACAAAAACTTATGTAGACCTCAGAGATACTGATACAGGCTTGAAGTATCTGTACGACAACGGTATTGCCCTGAAAGTTTCAGGTATCATAAAACCCGCCGAAAAGGCAGTATCGACGATGCTTACCGGTTCGATCGGTTATACACACCTGCTTACAAAGCATATTGTAGAAAAATCCGAAAAATCAACTGCTATATCGGATCAGTTGGAAAATCCCACTCTTGATATTTTCACAAATCTTCCTTTCAAAACCTCATCGGGCAGCATAACAGATGAAACGAAAGAAAAAGAATTCAGAGAATATATCAACGCGCTTGATGTAACAGAAAAAGCACAGGCATATATCGCAATAAAATCCATACCGAGCGATGAATTCATCGAATCCGCACTTGAGCAAACACTCGGAATGATGACAACTGATGATATGCGCGAAGCACTTTCGCAGGCTTTCTCACAGCAAATGGGAATGGGCGGAGTAGATATTGAACAATATCTGTCTTTGATGTCAGACGAAGACATCCGCGAATATTTCTCGGAAATGATGAAAGAACAGCTGAAAATGAAGTATGCATCCGAAACAGCGGCACAGCTTTCGCAAATGACACCCGATCAGCTCGCGGCGGCACTCGACAGCGAAGCTGCTTCATATACCACACAGATGTGCGCCCTTTACTATGATGCAGTGCTTGAATTTTCAGATGCTTCGTATGAAGAAAACCTCAAAAAGCTCGGATATATTGACCTTGAAAAGCCGTCTGCCATCAATCTTTACGCCGCCACATTCAATGACAAAGATATTATTGAAGAAGTGATACAGTCGTATAATGACGGAGTTGATGAGCTTTCAAAAATCAATTATACAGACTATGTCGGGCTTCTCATGTCTTCCGTAACAACGATTATCGATGCGATAGCATATGTACTTGTATCCTTTGTTGCGGTTTCACTTGTCGTTTCGTCAATTATGATAGGTGTTATAACACTCATTTCAGTTCAGGAAAGAACAAAAGAAATAGGTATCTTACGTGCCCTCGGCGCATCGAAAAAGAACGTTTCAAGAATGTTCAATGCTGAAACGGTGATAATAGGCTTCACATCGGGACTTTTGGGCGTTCTTATAACATATCTGCTTTGCATACCGATAGATATGATAATGCAGCATGTCAGCGGTATCAAGAGTCTTGAAACAGAATTCCCGATACTTGCGGCAGTGTTCCTCGTTGCAATAAGTGTTGTACTTACGCTTGTTGCAGGTATCATACCTTCAAGAAGCGCGGCAAAAAAAGATCCTGTAGTCGCTTTGAGAACAGAGTAATTACAATTCAAATTATAAAAAACGGATACTCTTTACGTAAAGTATTGAGTATCCGTTTTAATTATACAAATCTTTGCGCATAACCGCATTTTCGGCAAAGCTCCTCTGAAGCTTTGCCGCATTTAAAGCCTTCAGCAATATCCACTGCTCTTTCAGAGGTAAGAATAGATTCAATATCATCATTAAATATATTACCAAGGTTTATAACACCGTCACTGTCAAGACAGCACGGCACTACAGTTCCGTCACAGAGAATACCGAATTGATCTTTAAGTCCATAGCAGAAAAATTTTTCGCCTTTAATGTCTGCATTGATATCAGGCCACTCAAAACGCTCACCCCATTCAAGATAAATCTTGCCTCGTATCTTGACACCTCGGTTATTTGGGAACCATTCACCCGATATATTTTGTTTGAGCAGCTGTAGCGATATATCATTTTTGCCATCGTCACAGCCCTTGTTCCAAAGGCGGAAAACGACGATGATTCCCTGCTCTGATGCAGCCTTGGCAAAATCGGCAAGCTCATATACATACCGCTTATGCGCATCAGGTGTTCCGTTTTCAAAGCTGTGCAAGGAGATATTTACCTTATGTATTCCGGCAGACAAAAGCTCCGTTTTGCGCTTTTGAAGCAGTGTGCCGTTGGTGGTAATAATTGACTTGTATCCCATCTTACCCGCTGTTTTTATAAATTCGGGAAGCTCTGGGTGTGTAAGCGGTTCACCCATTAAATGATAATAGATATATTCTGTGTGGTATTTCAGTTTATCAAGAATAACTGTAAATTCTTCCTTGCTCATTTCCCTCGGAGTCCTTTTATGCCCATGGCAAAATGAACAATTCATATTGCATATATTGGTAACTTCTATATAGACCTTATTATACATATTTGCCCCTTATACAATCTTTTGCAAACAGCACGCACGGCGATGTAGGCGCACGCTCCCGTCCGATTTAAAATTACTTAAAAATCCCAAACGGCAGAGATGGGATCAAGTGTTGTTTTGAATCTGAGCGACATTTGTTCTCGGCAATTATTGATTATGCCAACCAACTCATTATGAAACGATTCTATATTATCACAATGCTCCAAAAGCTTACGTGCAGTCAGATTTCGGTCACTTGCGGTATGTAATATTTTCTTAGCCTGCGGAACTTGTCCTAAAAACATTTTAGCTATTGCTAAGCTCACATCCCGTTGTTCGAAATTCGGATTGGCATGCTTTGTAAAATCATCTCTGTTTTCTATTTTAAAATGGAAAGTATCTAAATTTTTCAATTCTTGATATTTAACAATTTGCTCTTTTAATTCTTTTATCATTTGCTCTATTCTCATATTAGCAGAGGGATCATCATAAAACACTGCACCGAACGGACTTCCCTTTGCTATTATGCGTCCGCGCCCATCTGCATAATCGTATACTATCCCATAGTCACTTGTCCATAGAAATTTCACACCTTCATTAAGCAAAAATGCCTCTTTCCATACAGGTTGAATTTCAACGACTATCAAATAAAATCCACCGTCCTTTATAAGTATTCTCTTGTTTTTGATCGGCATAAAACCCATGGGCTTTAATTCCGAATACATAAATTCTTTGACTGATTTAAAATCCATAGCTTTAACTCCACGTTTGAATGTAATAATTATCGATATGTCTTACACCGTTACCGATTTTTCGTAACGCATGCCGTCGGAATTTTGTTTATAATCTCCATTATCTGCCCGCAAAGCATTTCCGCAGGAAATCTGCGCTCCATCATGTGGCGGCAGTGCAAATGCAATCGGACGTCTACAGTTTAATAATACCATAGAATTTGTTATTTTTCAACATATTCGCCACAATTCACAAACGTCATTAAAGTTTTAAAATTTCATCAAGCTCAATTGTTTTCCCCACACCTCAAACTTATAAGACAAATAAAGATAAGATTGGTAGAAGTAGTTTTTAAACTTCCCACTACATACAAAAAGCGCCCGAAACCAGTAATTTCGGGCGCTTGTGAGCCTTTTTGTATTATTGTACATCTGTTTTATTGCTATAGTATTACTGCGATAACAAACGTATTATACCCCGCTATCAATTTGTTACAACTTAAATTACTGTTATGACTCCGATTGCTTGGCTTGCCAGGCGATCTGTCCGTTGACAATTGTGTATTTTACAGAAGAAGCGATTTGTAACGGATCACCGTCATAAATGACTATATCGGCATCTTTTCCTTCTTTTAAACTGCCTAATCTATGATCTACACGGCATATACGCGCTGCATCAATTGTAATTGCACGCAATGCGCCCCATTCGCTCATACCTTCCTTGACGGCAAGCGCGGCACACAGCGGTAGGTATTGAATTCTTGATACAGGATGATCTGTAGTTAGCGCAACCAAAACACCTGCTTTCTGAAGTTTCCCCGGCGTTTTAAAATCCAAAAGACTAACTTCGTCCTTGTTTCGGGATGCCAAAGAAGGTCCGACAATAGCAGGATAACCGCTTTGAGCGATGGCATCGGCAATGAGATGACCTTCGGTACAATGATCAAGTGTCAGTCCCAAACCAAATTCATCGGCAATGCGAATGGCAGTGAAAATATCGTCTGCACGGTGCACATGCGCTTTCATCGGTATTTTCCCCTCAAACAGATCCCGATAACACTCCATAGCGAATGTTTTCTGAGATCCATTACCATTGTTGAAATATTGCTTTGCAAGAGTTAATTCTTCTCGAATTAACGATGCAATTCCCATGCGAGTAGACGGGATATTTCCATTCGGACCGTAATTTGTCATCGGGTTTTCCCCAAAAGCAAACTTCATAGCAGCAGGTGCCATAACGACCATATCGTCGATACGTCTGCCGTGGGTCTTTATGAAAGCGAACTGCCCTCCAATCGGATTTGCACTGCCGGGTCCTACCATCACTCCCGTGATACCGACAGCCAGCGCATTGTGAAATGCACCGTCCATTGGATTTATTGCATCAATGGCACGGATGCACGGTGTGATCGGGTTGGTTCCCTCGTTGCTTTCATCACCTTGACTGGTCTTCTTTTCTTCCGAAATTCCTATATGACTATGTGCATCGATAAAACCGGGATACACTCGAAAGCCCGATGCATCGATAATGTTCATACGATCTGTAGGTGTTATATTTTTGGCTATCTGTATAATTTTACCTTGATCTATCAGCAGATCAACATGACTTGCTTCACTTTTCTCCATTGTAAAGACCAATCCGTTTTGTATTAAAAGCACGTGATATCCTCCTGAAAAATTTTTTTCATGTATAGTTTTTGTGAAAGTAGGCAAACTATACTTGCAACCAAATTTTTAAGGAGAATTTTTTATGAACAACAACTATCAGAACAACCAGAACAACAAGAATAACCAGAACAATCAGAATAGCCAGAGCAATCAGAATAGCCAGAGCAATCAGAACAGCCAGAACAACAAGAATAACCAGAACAGCCAGAACAACCAGAACAACAAAAATAACCAGAACAATCAGAGCAACAACCAGAACAGATAAAAATGATTGGTGTATCGAAAATCTTGGGACTTACGTTCACATCCGAGCATTGGGTTCCTTGAATTAAATTTTCGATTAATTGTAACAATAAAATGCCTTCTTCAAATCTACGAAGAAGGCATTTTTGTTATATGAGGTATCAAATTGGTATCACCGCGGTATCAACGGAGTGATGTATGCAAAAAGTGCCCGAAAACACATCGTTTTTCGGGCACTTGTAATTATTCCCACTCGATGGTTCCGCAGGGTTTGGGTGTGAGGTCATAGAGGACACGGTTGATGCCGTCGACTTCGGAGGTAATACGGTCTGTTATTTTATGGAGCACCGCATATGGTATTTCCTCTACCGTAGCTGCCATTGCATCCGTTGTATTTACTGCACGGATAATAGCGGGCCATCCCTCATAACGCTTGCCGTCACGGACACCTACTGACTTGAAATCGGGCACAGCTATGAAATACTGCCAAACCTTGCCTGCCAAGCCCGCAATATCAAACTCCTCACGCAGGATAGCATCGGCTTCACGCAGAGCATTCAAGCGGTCGCGTGTGATAGCGCCGAGGCAACGGACACCAAGACCGGGGCCGGGGAACGGCTGACGGTATACCATCTCGTGCGGAAGGCCGAGTGCATCTCCGACTACGCGCACCTCGTCTTTATAAAGGAGCTTCACAGGCTCTACAAGCTCCATCTTCATATCTTCGGGCAGGCCTCCAACATTATGGTGAGCCTTGACACCGTCGGACTCTAAAATATCGGGATAGATCGTGCCTTGAGCCAAGAACTCAATACCCTCAAGCTTCGCTGCCTCTTCGTCAAAGACCTTGATGAATTCTCCGCCTATGATCTTACGCTTTTTCTCAGGCTCTGCAACACCTGCCAAAAGGTTCAAAAAGCGGTCTGTAGCATCGATGTATACCAGATTTGCATCAAGTGCCTTTCCGAACACATCAATAACCATTTCGCTTTCGCCCTTGCGCATCAAACCGTGGTTGACGTGAACACACACGAGCTGTTTGCCTATTGCTTTAATGAGAAGTGCGGCAACAACTGAGCTGTCAACACCGCCCGACAAAGCCAAAAGCACTTTTTTGTTTCCGACCTGTGCACGCACAGCCGCTACCTGTTCATCGATGAACGCATTTGCAAGTTCAGGTGTTGTGATGCGTTGCATCGTTTCCGGTCTTTTGTTAGAGTCCATTTTAGAATCCTCCCGATATTATAAATAAAAATTTAAATTAATCAAATACTTCGCCGAGATATTTTTTCTGCTCCGAATCAGACAGACGGAAATGCTCTATCATATGGTCTATCGTCTGAGTGCGTTTATCGGCAATTATATTTCTGAGTCTGTCAACATTCTTTTCCCAAGAAGCATAGCTATATGGAGCTGAAAGCTTATCTGCGTTTTCCTGATAATTCCAGCGTTCTATCTGATAAGGCATTTCATCCTTTATTTCAGCCACCATTTTCTCATAAAGCCCTAGCATATTTTCAGGCATAAAGACTGAGTTGAGATATTCGCCGAATGTTGTCAGGAATTTATCCTTGAATGTCGCATTACTCATAAACGAGCGCAAAACAAGCGTTGAAAAGCTGTTTCCGACACCGTGGCCTTCGGGATTGAGCACCTCTGAAAACATATTATATTCGAGATATGTCGATGGGAACATACCCCAGTCAAGGTCATAAAGGATCCAGCGCCACTTTGCGCCCTCTGTATTTTCTTTGTAATACTTTATATTACCCGAGTCTGTATTTGAGAAAAATATTACGCATATCCAATAGTTGATAAGCTCATCAACATCAACCATTTCGCAGGCTTTTTTATAATTGGAATCACTCTTGAGCGAGTTGTTTTTCAGAAAATCAACGAGCTTTTTATATTCGTCGATAGTTCCTTCAAGTATATTATAGCTTGTATCCTTATAGTTACCACCCTTGATAAGGTCAACATTGTCGGGATCCGCACCTGTGTGGTGTGCGATATAATCCTCGTTTATTCTTTCACGGAGGTCATAAAGTCCGAAATACTCTCCGTTTATATAAACAGCAACGGGCTTATATGCCATTATATCAACATCAATTACATTTCTTACAAGCTCTGCACAGTAAGCATCACGCAGATGCGCATATTTTCCGTCCTGCCCCGATGAACGGAGAGCAAGAGATGAAAATACATTTACATAATCATTTCCGAAGAACGGATACGATACTTCTTTTGGGCCGTACTTATCACGCAGATATATCGATACACTCTTTTGGTCCTTTGCCCTGCTGTACTGACCGAAAACCTTAATACCTGCGTTGAATGAGAGGACCTGCTGTCCGCCTTCATCTATATAGTCAAAGCGAATGGGACGTTCCCAATCCTCCCAATAGTTTGCACCCGAGTACTTATACGGGAATGCCGCACTTTCATCATAACGTGAACCGTCAACAAGTATACCGTATGTGTCGGAGAAGAGATTTCCGTGCTCGGTTGACAGACACACAACAGGAATCGTATGCTGGCGTCCGACAACGTAAGATGCCGAAACATCTTCGCTGTGCAGATATCCGTCACGGTATGCCGCCGCCCTTACTGTCACAGTTTTCGTAAGCGGAATAGGCGATGTGTAGGGTGTCGAAAGCGTAGTGGGAAGCGATCCGTCTGTAGTATAGTAGACCGTACAATCCTTCGGTACGTTAATTACACAGCTTGAACCCGATGTCATATATCCGCCCGCATTTTCAAACGTAGGTACAGCGACCGACGGTTTCAATTTGTTGTTCGAATTCGCCTTGCCGGGTGTCGTATCTTCGTAATAATAAACGGTATCGTCACGTCCGTTAGCGCGTCCTGCGCTTGTACCGTCAAAAAGCGTTGTATACTTAACACTGTCAACGCAAATTCCGTTTTCATCGAAAATATATACTGTTTCACCGTAGCGGTTAAGTCCCGCGTGTACATACACACTGTCGGTTTTGGTGCTGTAATACGTTTCATCACCGAAATAGACAATTCGGTATTCTCCGTGTCCCAGCTCAATTTCAGGAAGCTGTACAGCTGTTTTAAAATCCTTACTGTCCCCGATATAATAGTCAGAGAGTGTTACAGTACCGTTATGAAGATTACATATTTCTATATAGTCATAAAGTTCGTAATAATCATACAGCTGACCGACAGAATGTGTCTTGCCGTCGGGGGCAGTGTCAAGAGTTCTGTTGACAGCAACAATCTCATTTATAAAAAGCGATTTATTTTCGGGGTATCTTGCGCTTTCGATGGAATCAAATCCCGTGACCGTGTTCGGTGCCTTAGGTGTTGCCTTCGGGAAGAACTTGAAAGTTGTTGCATCACCGTCGGTTCTGCCGAATGTGAGGTTTGAAACGAGCTTATGGACAGGCACTGTGTCTATTTCTTCAGCCTTGCCATTATAGATCGAAAGCGTTTGTTCGTCACCCGAAAGACCGAATGTAGCATGAAGCTCACTGCCATCGGTATATTCCTTTGTTTTGCCCGACATAAACACAACTGTGTATTCACCTGCTTTAAGCGTAACATCGGGGAATGCCCATTTTTCGGGATTTTCGGGATTATCCGAAAGGAAAAGTCCGAAAAGCTTGACATCTGCCGTTCCGTGGTTGTATATTTCCGCCCACGAACCAAACTCGCCGTCTTCATCGGTAAATGTAGCCGTATCGTTTGTTGCATATTCCGTGATGTAAAGTGTATTTACATCCTTTCCGCCTGTGTTAAGCGGAATATCGGGAGTGGTGGGAACATATACGGATGTTACGTTTTTTGCCCCCGGTGTAGGCTCTGAAAAGATCACCGTTTTACCTGTGACATCCGGACCGCAGGATATATCTGCGGGAACGTCGTTTACGGTTATTCTGCCTATTTCAACACCGTCTGCACTGAAAAGACAGATAACTTCACTTACGTAATTTATCTTGAACGGAAGGTGCACTATCTTATTTACCGCATCCGTTTCGTTTCTTCCGCTTGCATATACAACAAGATATTCGCCCGCCTTAAGCGTGATATCGGGGAAAACAAATTCCTCGGGCTTTGTGGGCTTATCCGTAAGCATATAGTTGAGAAGACTTATATCCTTATCCGAATTATTATAAAGCTCTATCCAGTCACAGCTGTCACCGTAATTGTCGGTGAGCGTGTTTTTGTTTGACGGCATAAGCTCATTGAGAATGATACCGTCTTCATTAGGCGGTACTATAACCTCTGAGTTACCGGCTGACGAGTCTGTTGTATCGTTCGGTGTGCCCGTACAGGAAACAAGTGTTTGCAAAAGCACACAAGCGATAATCAAAAGAGAAAGCAGTTTTTTCACTTTTATCCTCCTTTAGATATATTCTCCTGAACATTTAACGAGTGTCGTCGATGAAATGGAGGGGTAAACACTCATTTTATTCAAAAACTTTGTGGAATTGCCTTTGAGCTTGACTTCGTATGCAATCTCTGAAAGTCCGTTTGACACGGTCTTTGACTTAAGCTTGCATTTTGCAGTGCTCTTTACAATATATTTACATACAGCTTCTTCGTCCTGCTCCTCAACGGTTATCATAAGGATATACGCTTCATCCTTTGCAGGTACCTTGCCTGCGGCAAAAAGCACAACGCCGACAATGATAACACCGACAGCGGCAAGTCCGATAAGTCCTGCGCCCGTCATAATACCTGCACATATTGCAAAGTAGAGGAACGCGATATCCATCGGGTCTTTTATCGCCGTTCTGAAACGGACAATAGACAAAGCACCGACCATACCGAGAGAAAGAATTACGTTTGATGTGACTGTCATGATAATAAATGTCGTTATAAGCTCCATTGCCAAAAGCGACAAACAGAAGTTTGCGGAAAACAGCACGCCCTTGTATGTAAGCTTATACACAAGGCATATCACCGCACCCAGAACAAGTGATGCTATAATAATAGCCGCCGCCTTGGGAACTGTGAGCGTTGTAGCGCCCGATTCCGTTATGAAGCTGTTTTTGAAAATATCCGAAAAATTTGTAAGATACTGTAGCATTTGTATATCTCCTTACTTATATGATCTTCCATACACATATTTGCATATGGCTGTTTGCTTTGATATTTGCGTATGCGGTATTATACGGCTTATAAACTCGGGTAAAAACTCATCATATTTTATTTCAAGTATCGCCGTAACAGGTGAAAGTGTTGGGGCAAATGATGCCCAATCCTTGAAAATGTCGACACCTTTGGTTGAGCCTTTAACGTTTGTATCAAATGTTATACGCGTCTGTGATATCGGGTGGACAAACACACGCCTTTCGTATTCCACGACAGTAACAGGGCGAAAACCGTATGCCTTTATAGCACAGTAAAGCTCATTTGCGACTTGACTGTTCAGCGTTAAAAGCAATTTTGCATCGCCATACAAAACATTATCGTATATTTCACGGCTGATACGCACTGATGTCTTTCGGCAAAGATTGCGTATCTTCTCTTTTTTTTCAAGCTTTATATAACTGTCAGATCTGTTATACGCACGTATTCTGAATTTTTCACGTCTCGGCACACCCGTTTCGGATGCCTTGAGCGCACGGTTTTCATAGTTGTCAAAATACACACTTGAAATTATGTACTTTCCGAGTCTGTCGGCGTGGGGATCGTATTTCATCACGCCTTGAAGCTTTGATGCCATATCAACAGCCTCGGAAATACTTACGAAAAATTTATTTTCGTGTCTGTAACCCTTCGGTGCATTATCATTTTTCTTCAAGCACATTCCTCCTTTACGCGGGCATCATCTCAGTCTGCGCCTTCTTTTTTTCATTCGGTGGCGAACAGCCGCTGTAATGAGCACATAAATGATGAGCAGAAGCACAAATATCACAAGTGTTACAATAAATCTTCTGCTTGATGTGAATTCTTCTATTCTGTCAAGAACGTAAAGTATTTTATTTCGTGAAACGGGAGTTTTGGTAACAAGATCCGCACGGCATATCTCCTGTTCGTCATACATCACAATTACCTGTCCCTCTGCCTGCCCCTCCTCAACGGGGGCTTCAAGGGCTTCTTTATACACAACAATGCTGTATTGCAGATCCTTTTCAACATCAAGGTCAAGGGGGAGATAAAGCGTAACGTCATCCTCAGGCACAAGTGCCACTGTGTCAACGGTGGTATTATACTTTACGGGGACTTCGCACATAAGCTTTTTTTCACTCAGCACTTTAACGAAGCCGAAATCGCTTTCGGCATGTGAAAGGAGTGATGTTGCATCCTTGAACACTTCTGTGTGGTTATCGCTTTCCGAAACACCGCCGCCGTAAAACGCCATAAAATACGTCATACCGCCGCGGACTGCGGAAACGAGCAAAACATCTCCGCTTTCGTCGGTCGTGCCGCAACAAAGGCCGTTGACACCCTCTGTTTTGTATCTTGTGTCACGGTACGTGCTTACAAGGTGGTTTCTTGAAATCACTGTCCTTATCGGAAACTTCTCCGTTTTCGGTATTATATACTTATCCTTTGATGTTATATCCGTTAAGCCCTTTACACCGTATGCATACCTTGCGATCTTTATCTGGTCGTAAAGAGTCGTCGTCATTCCGTCGGCATAAAGTCCCGTTACATTTTTATACATCGTGTTGACGGCACCCGCTTTTTTTGCTTTTTCATTCATGAGGGCAATAAAATCGTTTATATTGCCCGTATAAAGTCTTGCAAGAACCGTTGCCGCATCGTTTGCACCGCCCATAAGCGTTGCGTGAAGCAGTTGTTCAATCGTCAGCGTTTCGCCCTTTTCAAGGTATATCGTAAGTCCCGATACACCGTCGATAAGCTCATCGGTTATTACGATCTCCTCTTCAAGTCTGTCACCGTAAAGCTCAAGCGCAACAGCACCCACCATAAGCTTTGCAAATGCGGATACATAAAGTATCTCACTTGCACCCTTTTCGTACAGATACTGTTCTCTGTCCTCGCAGTACAGTATCGCATTTGAGCATTCCGCTTCAAAATTTCCGTTTCCGGAAATAACGTAGTCGCTTATCTGCACCTTTGCGGCAGTATTCACCGCAAATGACAAAACAGTGACAGCGCATAAAAGCACAGAAACCATTTTTTTTATAAACAATGTCATATCAGTTCAAACTGAACAGCAGTTTGCTGTATGTGGGATATGTCAGCACATCGCTCGGCAACAGCGGTTCGGCAACATCAGCCGCGGCGCGAAGCTTCTGCATAGCAGGGAAAACGTTTGTGCGGTAATACATTGCCTTTTCCGCCTTTGATTGGAGTTTTCCCGCATGTACAAGCTCACAAAGCAGCTCATCACAGCACTCAGACATGCTGTCTGTCGCCTCTGACAGCTTCATTATCATTTTGATTTCCGCATTACACGGACATTCGGGCACAACTGCCCTCTTTGCCGTAACCGTTTCGGAAAGTATGCGCGTATACTTGAGAGCACAGGGGATAATATCACGCTTGACCATATCAAGCATGGTATAGCCCTCTATCTTCATCGTCTTTCTGTAATTTTCGTACATTATCTCAAGACGTGAATTTATTTCCGCACGGGAGAATACGCCGAACTTTTCAAACAAAGCGACATTCTTTTCGCCGTTCAAAAGCTTTATTGCTTCGGGAGTTGAAGCAAGGTTCAGAAGCCCTCTTTTTTCAGCCTCATCTATCCACTCCTGCGCGTAGTTATTACCGTTGAAGATTATGCGCTTGTGCGCCTTTATCGTTTCGCGGAGCATTTCAAGAACTGCATCCTCGAAGTCCTTGCCCGATGCCATTTTCGCTTCTATCAAATCCGACATACAACACAAAGCGTCAGCCACTGCTGTGTTTATGGCGATATTCGGTTCTGCAACGGAATCGGCAGAGCCGGGCATACGGAACTCAAACTTATTACCCGTAAACGCAAAGGGTGACGTTCTGTTTCTGTCCGTTGTATCCTTTTTGAAGTGGGGGAGGATATTTACGCCCGATTCAAAATCGACACGGTCGCGCTCATTGTAAAGCGAATCGTTTTCAACCGCTTCAAGTATTTCGTAAAGCTCATCACCCAAAAAGATCGAAACAATAGCGGGGGGCGCTTCCGATGCACCGAGTCGGTGGTCGTTACCTGCTGTGGCAACGGAGATGCGGAGAAGATCCTGGTGGTCGTCAACCGCTTTAATAACAGCCGTTAAGAATACAAGGAACTGTATGTTATCCCTCGGTGACTTACCGGGCTTCAAAAGGTTTATGCCCGTATCGGTGTTAAGTCCCCAGTTGTTGTGCTTACCTGAACCCGATACACCCATAAACGGCTTTTCGTGAAGCAGGCACGCAAGGTCATGGCGTGCGGCAACCTTTTTCATCGTTTCCATCATAAGCTGATTTTGGTCAGTTGCGATGTTTGCCGTTGTGAATACGGGGGCAAGCTCATGCTGTGAGGGAGCAGCTTCGTTATGCTCCGTCTTTGCAACTACGCCAAGACGCCACATTTCCTCGTCAAGGTCACGCATAAAGCGCTTTACTCTGTCCTTGATAGTGCCGAAATAATGGTCGTCAAGCTCCTGTCCTTTGGGAGGACGGGAACCGAACAAGGTTCTTCCCGTAAACACAAGGTCACGTCTTTGATCGTAAAGAGATTTATCTACAAGAAAATATTCCTGTTCCGCACCGAGGTTCGGTGTAACACGCTTAACGTCCGTACCGAACAGCTTCAGCATACGTGTAGCCTGCTTATTTACCGCTTCCATTGAACGCAAAAGCGGTGTTTTTTTATCAAGCGCTTCCCCTCCGAAGGAGCAGAAGGCTGTGGGAATACAAAGCGTATCGTCCTTTATGAATGCGTATGATGAAGGATCCCAAGCGGTATATCCTCTTGCCTCAAACGTGGCACGAAGACCGCCCGACGGGAACGAGGAAGCATCAGGTTCGCCCTTTATAAGCTCCTTACCCGAAAACTCCATGATAACTCCGCCATCTTTCGTAGGGGATATAAAGCTGTCGTGCTTTTCCGCTGTCATTCCCGTCATCGGCTGGAACCAATGTGTGAAATGCGTAGCACCTTTCTCTATTGCCCAATCCTTCATCGCCGTTGCAATTACATTTGCCACGGCAGAATCAAGGGCACGTCCGTCATCAATAGTTTTTCTGAGCACCTTATAAGTTTCTTCAGGCAGTCGCTCTTTCATAACAGAGTCATTAAAAACCATGCATCCGAATATTTCGGGGATATTTGAAACAGACATATCTAATTCCTTTCGGTGTATTATTCTTCTCTTCTGTACGTGTACATCGTTTCATACGCTTTTTCAAGCAGTCCTTCAACGTCTATGCGCTCCTCTTGCGCAATTACCTTTGCCATTTCGGGTCTTGTTCTCGGATGGCGCGGGGTAAAGACGGTACAGCAGTCTTCATACGGAAGCACCGATGTTTCGTACGTATTTATCTTTCTTGAAATTTCAACTATTTCTTCCTTGTCAAGCCCTATGCAGGGGCGGAAAACGGGCATGCTTACAACACTGTCGGTAACGCAAAGCGCATCCATCGTCTGCGATGCCACCTGTCCGATACTCTCACCCGTTACAAGGGCGGAGCATTTGAATTCTTCGGCGCATCTTTGGGCAAGGCGCATCATGAAGCGGCGAAGAAGTAATGTAAAGTAATCCTCGTCACATTTATCACGCAGAACCTCTTGAATTTCTTTTACGTTTATTACATGAAGCGTTGTATAGCCGTTATACTCGGAAACAAGCTCCGCAAGCTTTGCGACCTTGTCAAGCGCTCTTTCGCTTGTGTATGGGTACGATTCAAAGTGAAGCGCTTCGATTTTAACACCTCGCTTGCATATCATATGACCTGCAACGGGGCTGTCTATACCGCCCGACAAAAGCAAAAGCGCACGGCCGTTTGTGCCGACCGGCATACCGCCCGCACCCTTTTCCTGGTCAGGATGTATGAACGCTTCGTCGTCACGTATTTCAACTCTGATTATCTCATCGGGATTTCTTACATCGACCTTTATTCCCTTAACCGTTTCAAGCACGGCACCGCCGCACTCATCACAAATCTGCGGAGATGTAAAGGGAAAACGCTTGTCGGCACGCTTTGCCTCGATTTTAAATGTCTTACAGCCTATAAGCATATCGGGTGCACACTGTTTAAGTGTGGAAATTATGCTGTCCATATTCTTTTCGCACGTTACCGCACGGCTAACCCCGACAATACCGAATATCTTTTTGCACGCTTCATATGCGCCGTCGATATCGCAGTCATCATTCTTAGGTGTTACCGTAACTGTGCTTTGGGCACGTGTGACCTCAAAGTCACCGTACTTTTTCATTCGTATTCTTATATGTTTTGCAAGAGTTGCCTCAAAGGAGCTTTTGTTTGCGCCCTTCAGTGCGATCTCTCCGTATTTAAGCAATATCTTTTCCATCATGCGTTATTCTTCTTACTCTGCGCTTTAAGTCTCAATGAGTTATCAAGTATCTTCTTACGCAGTCTTATTGATTTCGGTGTTATTTCTATAAGCTCATCGTCCGCAATAAATTCTATTGCTTCCTCAAGCGACATTATGATAGGTGTTACAAGCTTCAAAGCCTCGTCCGCACCCGTTGAACGGATAGCGGTGAGGTGCTTTTTCTTACATACGTTTACGGCAATATCACCGACCTTCGGCGACTGACCGACGATCATACCCTCATAAACGGGTGTCTGAACGGGAATAAACATATCGCCTCTGTCCTGTGCATTGAACAAACCGTATGATGTCGCCTCGCCCGTTTCCGATGCGATAAGCGAGCCTGTGTATCTTCTTACTATCTCACCCTTGTACGGCTCATATCCGTCAAACAGAGTGTTGAGTATTCCCTCGCCTCTTGTATCCGTCATAAGCTGTGAACGGTAACCGATAAGGCATCTTGACGGAATCTTATAGTTTATCTTTGTACGGCTTCCCTGCGTTGACATTTCAAGAAGCTCGCCTTTTCTTGCGCCGAGCTTTTCGATAACGACACCGACATATTCTGCCGGAACATCTATCTGCGCAAGCTCCATAGGCTCGCAAGTTACACCGTCAATTTCTTTGAACAGAACTCTCGGTGTGGAACAGCAAATCTCATATCCCTCACGGCGCATCGTTTCAATAAGTATGGACAAGTGCATTTCACCTCTGCCCATTACACGGAAGCAGTCTGTTGTTTCGCCGTCCTCGATACGCAAGGAAACATCCTTCAAAAGCTCACGGTACAGTCTTTCTCTTATCTGACGGCTCGTTACAAATTTACCCTCACGGCCTGCAAACGGGCTGTCGTTGACGGAGAATGTCATTTCTATCGTCGGCTCGCTTACCTTGACAAATTCAAGAGGCTCAACGCAGGCTATTGACGTCACCGTGTCACCAATGGTTATGTCCTCCGCACCGGAGAAGCAAACAATGTCACCCATGGTTGCTTTTTCAACACCAACACGGTTAAGTCCGTCTATCAGCATCAGCTTTACTATTTTACTTCTCTTGGGTGTTGCACCGCTGTGGAAGTTGGAGATCATTATCTCCTGACCTTGCTTTATGCTTCCTCTTTCAATTCTTCCGATACCGATTCTTCCGACGTATTCGTTATAGTCGATGGAGGAAACGAGCAACTGAAGCTCACCGTTTTCATCTCCCTCGGGGCACGGAATGTGGTTCACTATTGCCTCAAACAATACTCTGAGATCGGGGTCCTGTGAGTGGGGATTGAGGGACGCCGTACCTGCACGGCCGTTACAGAATATGATGGGAGAGTCAAGCTGTTCGTCTGTTGCATCAAGATCAATAAACAGCTCAAGCACCTCGTCGGGCACTTCGTCAACTCTCGCATCTGCCCTGTCAATTTTATTTACAACGATAATTACCTTATGACCCATACCGAGGGCTTTTTCAAGCACAAATCTTGTCTGGGGCATGGGGCCCTCCGCAGCGTCAACCAGCAGAACGACACCGTTTACCATTTTGAGTATACGCTCAACCTCACCGCCGAAATCAGCGTGTCCGGGGGTATCGATAAGGTTTATCTTTATATCGCCGTAATGCACGGCTGTATTTTTCGCAAGTATCGTAATGCCTCTTTCCTTTTCAAGGTCATTTGAGTCCATCACTCTTTCTTCCGTTACCTGATTATCTCTGAATACACCGCCCTGCTTCAGCATTTCGTCAACAAGTGTCGTTTTGCCGTGGTCAACGTGGGCGATAATTGCTACATTTCTTAAATCTTCTCTTTTCAAACTATATCATTCCTTTCGGCAAAGCCATGGCTTTGCGTAAACTTCACCTAATATCGGTTCTAATAGTTTATAATAACATACACGCATATATATTTAAAATATATAAATAAAATTTATTTATGAATACTGTGTAAATTTTCAGGCATCAGCTGTTCATTCGGGGTGTTGTATGCCCGTTTGTAAACAATTTATAACACCTCATCCACCACTATCGTGGTCCCCCTTCTCCCACTGGAGAAGGCGTTTAATCACCTCATACACCACTTCGAGTTGTATAACAACTCGTTGGTCCACCCTGTTTTCTATCACTTGACTCTGTCAAGTGATAGAGAAGGCGTTTAATATGTTATCATACCGTGCGACAAAAGAACCGAGCCGTTTTTGACATTCATTATACCGTAACTGTATCCGCCGTCTTCATACTTGGAAATACTGCCGGGATTAAACAGGTAAAGTCCGTCACGGTAAAGCAAAAATCTTCTGTGAGTATGACCGAAAAGGGCAACCTTTACACCCTTTTCGCGTGCATATACTTCGTATACAGACGTGCCTTCCTTTACGAAAAATCGATGTCCGTGAGTGATAAGCGTCAACGCTCCGTCAAATTTTTCGGTAAGCACTTCGGGGTATACTGAAAACATATCGCAGTTACCTCTGACAGCTATATAAACAGCACGACTATCAAAAAACGATGAGTCACCCGAACCGTCACCGAGGTGTATTATATATTCTGCATCGGGGTGAAGCGATGCGGCACGGAGCATATTTTCGCTTTTGCCGTGCGAATCGGAAAAAATCAGTACTTTCATTTTATCTCCTGTAAACAAAACAGTAAAATACGCATATTATGCGTAATGAACAAATAAATTTTAAAGGTGGTTTTTTATATGAATATTGACAAAAGCTCTTTGGAAAAGCTTGCAAAAATGAATGATGATGAGCTTCGTATGAAAATTTTGCAGATTGCCTCCGCTTGCGGCGCAGACACAAAAAAGCTCGCAAAAAAGCTTGATACATCAAAGCTTCGCGAAAACATTTCGTCAATGTCGCAGTCTGATATCGACCGTGTTATGAGGGCTGTTGGCAAAGAAAACGCACGGATAATCAAAGAAAATATCGAAAACGGCGGTAAATAGTAATGGATGCGGATTTATCAGGCAAGCTTAACGAAATACTGTCCGACCCCGACAAACTGAAAACCGTTATGGCGGCGGTATCGGGCATCATGGGGCAAGGTGAAAAAGCGCCCGCGGAGCTCCCTGTACAGAAAACGGAAGCACCTCCGCCGCCTGCACCTGTGACGGCATTTAAAAATAACGAGCGAGGTGAGCTTTTGCGTGCGCTTAAACCGTTTTTGTCAAAGGAAAAATGCGACAGAATAGACAAAATGCTTAAAATTATGACATTTGCGGAGCTTGCGGGTGTTTTATCAAATGATACATTTAAAAAATAGCGGGGGAGGCTCATATGTACAGCAGAAATTTTGCAAACTCACCGCCGCCGAATAATTATAACGGCACCTTATACCGTGAGAAAAAAGAAGAAAAAGAGCAAGAAACACCGCACAAAGAGGAGGATGAAGCAGTACCCGCACACACAGAGAACAAATACGAAAAAGACACCGAGAAGCACGATTCTCTGCTTTCCAAGGGATTCAGCATACACCTTGATACAGAGGATCTGCTGCTCCTCGGTCTGGTTTTTCTGCTTATGGCAAACGGTGAAGGAAGCGATATGATGCTTATACTTACCTTACTTTTTGCCACAGGCATATTCTTTTAAATTTGTACAAAGCCGACCTTGCGGTACACCTTTGAAAGTGTCTTTCTTGCAAGGTATGAAGCCTTTTCGGAATTTTCCTTGAATATTCCCTCAAGATAAGCCTTGTCCTTCATAAGTCTGTCAAATTCGGTTCTTATGGGGTCGAGGCTTTCTGCACATATTTCGCCGACAGCGGCTTTGAAATCGCCGTAACCCTTACCCGCAAATTCCTTTTCTATCTCCTCGTCGGACTTACCCGTGAAGCATGAATATATCGTCATAAGATTATTTATGCCGTCCTTGCCCTCTGCTCTGCAAACGCAGGTATCGCTGTCCGTTACGGCACGCTTAAATTTTCTTATGATATCGTCCTTCTTGTCAAGGATGGAAACGTATGCGTTTACGTTTTCGTCGGACTTGCTCATCTTCTTCGACGGCTCGGCGAGCGAATATATCTTTGCACCCTTCGTTATATAAGGCTCAGGCACGCGGAATGTTTCGCCGTACACGGAATTGAAACGGTTTGCAATATCGCGTGTAAGCTCGATGTGCTGTCTTTGGTCTTCGCCCACGGGTACAAGATCTGTCTGATACAAAAGGATATCAGACGCCATAAGCGTGGGGTATGTAAAGAGTCCCGCGTTGATATTGTCGGCGTGTTTGGCACTCTTGTCCTTGAACTGTGTCATTCTTGACAATTCCCCGAACATTGTATAGCAGTTGAGCACCCACGAAAGCTGAACGTGTGCGGGCACGTGGCTCTGCACGTACATTATATTCTTAACGGGGTCAAGACCGCAGGCAATATATATTGCCATTATTTCGTATGTTCTTCTGCGCAGGTCTGCGGGTGTCTGGCGCACGGTTATTGCGTGCTGGTCAACAACGCAGTAAAGACATTCGTAATCGTCCTGGAGAGTTGTCCAGTTTTTAATTGCGCCGAGGTAATTACCAATCGTCAAGTTTCCGCTGGGCTGTACGCCCGAAAAAATTCTCTTTTTAGCTTCTGTATTTTCCATTATTTCAAATTCCTTTTTGCAACTGTCGCAAGTATATCTACACCTTTAACTATCTGCTCGTCAGACGGTGTGGAGTAGTTCATTCTGAAGCCGTGGCATACCGCTTCGCCGTCACACATAAACGTAGCGCCGGGAACGACCGCCAGCTTGTTGTCCGCAAGCTCTTTTATAAACGCCTTGGGATCAGCTATCGTTTTCGGCATATCTCCCCAGATGAACAAACCGCCGTCGGGACGTGTATAAGTAAAGCCCTCGGGCATATTTTCATCAAGACATTTAAGCATCAAAGATGCCTTGTGTCCGTAAAGCTTCTTTATCTTCGCTATGTGTCCGTCAAGGTCATATTCAGTTAAGAACTTGTGGCACATAAGCTGGAAAAAGATGTTTGTGTGAACGTCTGATACCTGCTTGATGATGGCGATCTTCGCCGCAACATCCTCGTGAAGAAGCAAGAAGCCCACACGCATACCGGCGGACAGTATCTTTGAAAATGAGCTGCAGTAAATTACCCTGCCCTCATCGTCCATGCTCTTTATCGTGGGAACATCGTCACCCGAAAAACGAAGCTCACCGTAGGGATTATCCTCAAGTATGAAAAGATTGTATTTCTTCGCAATTTCAAGACAAGCCTTTCTCTTTTCAAGCGACATCGTCTTACCCGTCGGGTTCTGGAATGTGGGGATAAGATAAAGTATCTTCGCATTGGGATTTGCCTTTGCGGCTTCTTCAAGCTTTTCTATGTTTATTCCGTCGTCATCCATGGGAACGCCCGCAAGCTTACAGCCATAGGAACGGAAAGCATTGAGCGCACCGATAAACGTAGGTTCTTCGCAAATGATAGTGTCGCCCTCGTTGCAAAGCACCTTACACGTATGCTCAATTCCCTGCTGACCGCCCGTCATAACGAGGACTGTATCAAAGTCCTTGCCTATTCCGAACTTTTCCTTTTGTCTTTTGAGTATCTCCTCACGCAAGGGAATATATCCCTCTGTAATGCTGTACTGAAGCGCTGTTGTTGACTGCTTTTCAAATATATCGTTTGCAAATTTCTGCATTGCATCAACGGGGAAGCTTTCGGGGGAGGGATTGCCTGCGGCAAAAGATATTACCGAGGGGTCAGTGAGTGACTTGAATATCTCTCTTATAGCCGAGGGCTTAAGCGTTGACACACGGTTTGAAACATTTATCTGCATGGTAAAAATTCCTTTCACAAGCATAGTTTTACCTATTATATCATTTTCCGCACCTGTTTTCAATAGAAAAGCTGAAAAAACTTTGTTTTTCTCACCGTAACAAATAAAAGCCAAGTCCCTGGCATTGCTTTGAACTCAGCTTTTGTATATTTTATTAACCGCCGTCTCCGCCCAATTTATAAACCGCTTCATATGCAATACCGTTTTCATCAAAGCTGATAAGCAGGTATTCCTCTTCGTCAGTTCCGAGATAACCAACACGCCTCGGCTTGGCTATATATGCACCCGTACTGTAGTTTCCGTTTGATTCCCGAAAGGTACATCTGTCAAACTCGCCGTAGCGTTTGATTATCTCTTCAGCGCTCCGCCCTACATAATTTTCTGCATCGTATCGGTGTTTGTATTTGTAAATTCCGTATACCGACGATGCACCTATAATAACCAAAACTGTTAATAAAGACAAAAATTTTCTGACTTGTGTTCTTCGTTTGCCCTCGGTCGCGTCATCCATAATTTCATATACGCCAAGCAGTATCCACGAACAAACCTCACAGACGATCCATATTATTCCCGGAAGAAAGATATTATCATCATCACTTCTGAAGAAAACTTCTCCCGTGAAATGCGCCGTGAACAATTGTAAATAAAACAGAGCTGTTGATAAACCGGAAAAGGAAAGTACGGATATATTAATTATTTTCGTATCGGTAACAGGCTTTAACAAAACGGTGCGCATTGACAAAAACAACTTGAGTGCGCTGAATATTCCGGGTATTCCGGTTAAAGCAAATAACATGAAGATACCGCTTATATCCATTAATTTTGAACCCGTGTGCAGTGTCAGTGTTCTGCAAATATACACAAATAACACCGCCGATACGGTAAACAGTAACACCCACAGGGCAAGGTGCACAGCCGATATAATTACCATCGTTTTCTTCGTTTTCATTGTTCCCTCTTATAATTATTATTTTCAGACAACACTCGACTGCAAAACTCATTTCATTCGGATTGTCGAGGCGCCAACCCCTACCCACCACGTTTTATGCATCGGGTTGGATTTTACGGCGCTTTTTTACTGCCGCCACTGTCAGCAATACACTCTGACATAATATACAAATTATCCACACCAAAATTATAATGTTGAGTAAATATTCAGATATACCGCTGCCATTCACGCCGCCCTTAGTACGAATTAAATTTTCCCAAAAGATATAGAACAAAATATTTGACAGCACAGAAAAACAAAGTGCAGCTATCGAAGTTTTTTTCTGCTTCATGTCGGGGTTTAACAAAACCGTGCGTAATGAAAGAAAAAGCATCAATGCACTGATTGCCCCTGCGAGCGTTATATAAATTAATGCGGTAGTAGTTGCTCTTCCGAGATAGTCGGCAAGCGCATCGCCTACCGGTGTATAGGTGTATAATTCAATTACCCCTCTGAAAAACATAATGATCCAAAAAAGTATATGTAAAGCCGATAAAATTACTATTGCTTTTTTCGCTTTCATTGCTCTCTCCTATAATTATTTTTTTAGACAACACTTGACTGAAAACTAATTTCATTCGGGCTGTCGAGGTGCCAACCCCTACAAGTGTCTGTAAGATTCCAATTTTGCTGATTTTATTCAACGTGGTTGTAGGGGACGACGCCCTCGGCGTCCCGTTTTTAAGTCATTTTCGCCAATATCATTCGGATTGAATTTTACCGCTTTTTACACTTCCTAAAATGAATGATAAGAAAATCGCCGACCATTGAATCCAAAAAACCAAAACAACCAATAGTGAACCTTCATCTCTCGGTCCTTCCGGGATTATATCCTTAGTTATGACTCCTGTGAATACTAACAATTGAAAAACCAAAGCAACACAAAGAACAGCAATCGAAATAATATAACAGATTTTAGCAGAAATTCTCGAACTAAAACATGTAAGTTTATATACACTCCTCAACAACAACAGTTCTTCCCAAATTACCGGAAGAGCAAAGAAAAAATAAATAACGGTAGTTTCCATTGTTGGGTTCTTATAAAAACTGGCGTTGACGGGCGTAGTTTTGATTTCATAGACAAAACTAATAACAATTACAATACATGTAATCAAAATTAACGCAAATCCAATTGACAGTACAAGTTTTTTTCGTTTTTCCATACAGTTCTCCTTAAGTTGCATTTATTTAAAAGAAAATTCGGGGCGGTAGCCGATGAATCTTATAAGAAGCTTATCGTCTTTCACCGAAAAGCTTATACTGTTAAACGGATCATGATCAAAGCCATATTCAAAATGACCTCCCATATCCTCAAACCAATCCGCCTTGATCTCTGCATAGTCTCTTGATACGCTTCTGTATCCCTTTTTATCGAGCTTCAGGAGCCCGTACACATATTTGCTTAAATCTTCACCGGCGTTATTTAAAGGGCATTCGAATAAAACAGCCAAATATGATTCATTCATAGTCCTGCTGTAAAGTCCTTTAATGAATTTTGCATCTTCGGGAACCGTTATTCCGTACTGATCATATAATCCGTCAATAAGCGTATCGGAAAAACCGTCGATAGCCATTTCTCCTCCTGCAAGGCCCAAAAAACCCACTACCCCTAAGCCTAAAAATCCCACGATCATTAAACTTATAAGACATATAGTTACTATAACGATTTTCATTTCTACCTCCTGCTGTATTTTTTAAGCATCATGCAAAAAACACGAACTCCCGCAAGTAAAATAGCGCATATTGCAACCAAAGCAAAAACCGTTTTGATGTTTTTTTCCGCAAGCTCTCCTTCATTCGGTAAATCGAATGAATACGGTTTATGTTCATCAAGATCAGAGCCCGATAACGATATATCAACCGAATCCGCATTTTGAGTTATCTCATAGTTGCCTTCTTTAAAAGGACAGTAACCGTCATCACCGCCGAGTGTTTTACCGAGCAGTATCGGTTTTTGACCTTTATACCGATAATATATTTCCGCACCGCTTCCGTGCAAAAATCCCCACTCTTTTATTAGCAAAATACCCTCTCTGTCTTGAAGTGTGATGACTATATCATCATAATATTCTCTTTCAAAACCAAAGCTACAAGAGCAAAAACAGCAGAGTATAACAGTCGCAAGGCATATTAAAATTATTTTTTTCAGCATTTTTTCTTCTCCCCGTTGTTATAATTTTGCAAAATCTATCTTGTTTTCATTTTAACATCCGCCTGTGAACATTTCTTGTATATTATAAAAATTTTATTGTTTTTCGATATATTTTCATCGCAATGCAGTATGATCGCTGAATTCAACACGGACAGTCGATGCTTGTTACCACTATCTCATCTCAACTAAAAGTTTACATTTAAAATCATTTTTGCGCCCGCCTGCACCCCCCACAGCTCGCGTGTCGTTCGTATAACGAACTACACGCGAGCTGCCTGCAGGCATAGGGCGCAGATTTCCTACGGAAATCTTATTGTCAAGTTTTAAGTGAAAGAATTACCAAAACATAATTGCCATATTCTTCTTCAATTTTTACTTTTCCACTTGAATATCGCATAATATTGTAGTATAATTAAATACATCTGTTACTGAAAGGAAATTTTATGACTGTAAGTGAATATAAAAATAAAATAAAGGGCAAGCGTGTCGGTGTGTTGGGACTTGGTATAAGCAATATGCCGCTTGTTGATTTTCTTGTTTCTGCGGGTGCCGTAGTTACTGCAAGAGATAAAAAAGACAGAGCCTCAGCTTCTGAAAAATACGAAAAGCTGGAGTCAATTGGGGTCAACATCGTATGCGGTGAAAATTACCTTGAAGGGCTTGACGATGAAATAATCTTCCGTTCCCCCGGTATCCGCCCCGATGTTCCCGAAATAGCAAAAGCTGTTGCAAACGGTGCTGTGCTTACCTCTGAAATGGAGCTTTTCTTTGACCTTTGCCCCTGCCATATAATCGCCATAACGGGAAGTGACGGCAAAACAACGACAACAACGATCACCTCGGAGTTATTACGTGCCGAGGGCAAGACCGTTTATATAGGCGGTGACATCGGCGCACCGCTTTTGCCGCTTGTTGAAAAAATGAAACCCGACGATTACGCTGTTGTTGAGCTTTCGTCATTCCAGCTTCAGACAATGAGAAAATCACCCGAAAGATGTATAATAACGAATATTACACCGAATCATCTTAACTGGCACACAGGTATGGATGAATACGCCGAGGCAAAGCACAACATTTTCAAATATCAAGATAAAAACAGCTACCTTGTCACAAACTATCTGTATGACAGCGTTAAAAATTTACGTTCAAAAGGTAAGACGGCATTGTTTTCAAGTAACGGCAAGCCCGACACAAAAACGGGCGTTTATATAAAAGACGATGTCATAACGTATTATGACGAAAACGGGGAGATTCCCGTGCTTGACTGCAAGGACATAAAGATACCCGGTCGTCACAACATTGAAAACTATATGGCGGCATACTGTGTGCTTTACGATATTGTAAGCGCTAAAACACTTAAAGAGGTTGCAAGCACCTTTGGCGGTGTCAAGCACAGATGCGAATTTGTAAGAGAATATGACGGGGTAAAATATTATAATTCCTCAATCGACTCAAGCCCCACAAGAACTATCGCCGCCCTTTCGAGCTTTAAAGAAAAAGTGATCGTAATTCTCGGCGGATACGATAAAAATATCCCTTACGAACCGCTTGTTCTGCCGCTTTTGGAGCATGCAAAGGCAGCAGTTCTGACAGGTGCCACTGCCGAAAAAATATATAAAGCAATAACCGAAAACGGCGAATTTGAAAAGTCGGGACTTGAAATATATAAGCAATCCGATTTTGAGTCTGCCGTAAACTGCGCAAAAGAAATTGCAAAAGCAGGTGACACAGTTATCTTATCCCCTGCGGCGGCAAGCTTTGATGCGTTTGAAAATTTTGAAGTCAGAGGCGATACATTCAAAAAGATCGTAAACGGTTTTAAGAAAGGATAAATAAATGAACGACATAAAAAGCCTTTTAAAAGCCCTCACATCTCCCGTCACCGTTTCGGGATATGAGGGAATAGCAAAGGATACTGTAAATGAGCTTTGCCGTCTTTACTTTGATGAAATGATAAATGACGGAGCAAATAACTATCAGCTCATAAAAAAAGCAAAGACAAAGGGTGCAAAAAAGATACTGATAGATGCCCACATGGACGAGGTCGGTATGCTTGTTTCCGACGTACTTGACGGAGGTTTCTTGCGTGTCACAAATGTCGGCGGTATCGACTGCAAGATACTTCAGCCGTGCGAGGTAACAGTACACGGAAATGAAGATATTTACGGCATTGTCAGCGCAACACCGCCCCATTTAATGAGCAAAAAAGAGCTTCCGAATTTCGACGGATTTTTCATTGATACAGGCTTTAAAAAAGAGGAGCTTGAGGAAAAAGGTGTGAGAATCGGCACGCCGATATCGTTTAAATATCACATGACAGAGCTTTTGAATAACCGTATTTGCGGTAAGGGCTTTGACGATAAGATCTGTATTTGCGCAGGTGTTGAAGCTGTAAAGGAGCTTAAAGACACAGACTGCGAGATAATCCTCCAGCTTTCATCACGTGAGGAAATAGGCAAAAGCGCCGCAGTCGGTGCGTATAACACAAATCCCGACCTTTGCGTAGTGCTTGACGTAACAGGTGCTGAAATTCCGGAGGAAAAGGACACGATATATAAATCCTCCGTTATGGGAGGCGGTGCTGAAATATCGATATCTGCCATAACAGACGTGAAGCTTACAAAAAAGCTTATAGAATTTGCCAAGGACAACGCTTTTCCCTATCAGGTAAATGTTGACGGAACAAATACGGGAACGAATGCAAACGACATTCCGACAGTCAAATGCGGTATTCCGACAGTGCTTTTAAGCATTCCGCTTTTGAATATGCACACGTATGCGGAAATAATATCGCTTGATGACGTTGTAAGCACAGCAAGGCTTACCGCGGGATTTATCAAAGAGCTTATAAAGGAGGGTAAAATATGAGTTTGGAACTTCTTGAAAAGCTTTCTCTTGCTTTCGGTCCGTCGGGATGCGAAGATGAAGTCAAAGAAATTATAAATGACACCGTCGGCAGTCTTGCCGATGAGATAATAACAGACCCTCTTGGTAATTTCATCGTAAAGATAAACGGCAAAACAAACAAAAAAATGATGCTGTCAGCCCACATGGACGAGGTCGGATTTATGGTAAGAAAAACGGATGACCTCGGATGTATTTACTTCCACACAGTCGGCAGTATAAGCGAGGGCGCACTATGTGCAAGGCGTGTTACCGTCAAAGGCTCGGACGGTAAAAAATATGCAGGTGTAATTAACTCAAAGGCAATACACAGCCAGACTGCAAAAGAACGCAAGGAATACATCCCAACAGATAAAATGCACATAAACATCGGAGCATCAACAAAAGAAGAGGTTGACGATCTTGTTTCCCTCGGCGATTTCGGTGTTTTCGACTCTGATTTTGTGAAATTCGGAAACGGATTTATCAAAGGTAAAGCGCTTGATGACAGAGTGGGATGCGCCGTTATGTGCGATATAATAAAAAAGATAAGAGAAGAAAACATCACCCCCGAATATACGCTTTACTTTGCATTTACCACACGTGAGGAGGTCGGTCGCTCGGGTGCAATTACGGCAACAGAAGCTGTAAAGCCCGACTTTGCGCTTATCCTTGAATGTACGGCGGTCGCCGACATTCCCGAAACACCCGCGCATAAAACCGTATCAAAGCTCGGTGACGGTGTGGCTATGTCGCTTATGGATCATTCAACCGTCTACCGCCGTGAGGTGATAGAAAAAATGATGAAGCTTGCAAAGGACAAAAATCTGAAATATCAGATAAAAACACTTGTTTCGGGCGGAAACGACGCGGGTCACATTCACAAGAGTGCGGGCGGTGTCAGATGTGTGACACTTTCCGTTCCCTCTCGGTATATACACTCCGCTTGCTGTGTGATACACGAGGATGACTATAAATCAATGCTTGATTTTGCATATAACGCTTCACTTTCAAAAGAGCTTATCATAAACTGAAAGGTAAATAAAAATGACTGAATTTCTCAAAAAGCTTATGCTCACACATGGGGTAACATCCGACGAGGGCAGAGTTACAAAATTAATAGAAGACGAGATTCGTCCGTATGTGGACGAGATATCATACGACGCGCTGGGCAACCTAACAGCCGTAAAGCGTTCATCATCAAAGGATGCAAAAAAGTTGATGCTTTGTGCGCACGCCGATGAAATAGGCTTCATCACAATGTTTATACAGGATGACGGACTTATAAGAATTGCCCCTGTCGGTGGTATCGACTTTGTGGCATATTCATACTGCACGGTAATTTCATCAAAGGGTGTTAAGGGTGTTATTGCACCCGAGGAGGGCACAAAGCCCGAGGAGCTTAAGGCGGACAAGTTCTTTATCGACATCGGCGCAAAGACAAAAAAAGAAGCCGAAAAGAAAGTGGCTTTGGGCGATATGTTCACGGTAATTCCCCACATGACAAAGCTTTCGGGCACAAGATACTGCGGCCGTCCGTTTGACAACCGTGCAGGCTGTGCCGTTATGGTTGAAATTGCAAAAGGACTCCGTGATTGCGTAAATGACATTTATTTCGTATTTTCCTCAATGGAGGAAGTGGGACTTCGCGGTGCGAAGGCGGCAACATACAACGTAAACCCCGATTACGGTATAGCGTTTGACGTAACCGACGTGGGCGACGTTCCCGGCTGTAAGCCGATGGCTGTAAAGCTTGGCGGCGGCGCGGCGATAAAAATAAAGGACAGCTCCGTTTTGTGCGACATAAAGCTTGTGTCAGCCCTTGCCGATATTGCAAAGGAGCATAAAATAAAGCATCAGTTTGAAATTCTCCGCGCCGGCGGTACAGATACTGCGGTTATGCAGACAGAGGCAGGCGGTGCGCGCGTGGGCTGTATTTCAATCCCCACAAGATATATTCACACACAAAACGAAACAATAGATATGAAGGATATGGCGGAGTGCGTAAAGCTTGGCACACTCGCTTGTAACATCAGATTATGATAACAAATGAAAAAATACTCAAAATAGCCGAGGAAGCAGAAGAAAAGCTTGATAAGATTTTCAAGCAGTTTGACAAAACAGCATACAAAAATACAGTTAAAATAATGGAAGCGTTTGCAAGACACCGTGTTGACGAATCGTGCTTTGCAGGCACAAGCGGATACGGCTACGGTGACAAAGGACGTGACACGCTTGATGAAATCTGGGCAGAGGTATTCGGGGCAGAAAAAGCGTTTGTCCGCCACAACATCGTAAGCGGTACGCATGCGCTCACTATCGGTCTTTTCGGGATACTCCGCCCCGGTGACATTATGCTTTCGGTCACAGGCAAGCCGTATGACACACTTGATGAGGTCATCGGAATAAACGGTGCTGACGGTACAGGCTCACTTGCTGATTTCGGTGTCGAATATAAACAGGTCGATATGAACGGCGGTGTTGATCTGGAAGGTGTCAAAAAGGCGCTTACAGAGTACGGACAGCGTGTTAAAATGGTGTTTATTCAGCGTTCAAAAGGATATATGAACAAAGTCG